>JAURMS010000014.1 GCA_030830595.1 Gammaproteobacteria bacterium
GGCAAGCTGACGCTCGCCGAGGCCAAGGACGGCGGGATGCGCAAGATCGTGCGAGGCTTCGATAAAATCGACGCCGACGGCGACGGCTCCATCACGCTGGAGCAGATCGAGGCGAAGATGAAATCCAAATAGGGTCAGGAGTTAGCCGAGAAGCCGCTGGATATCTATCCGGTTGATCGGCGTCTCTCCAATGCCCTTTGGCATGGCGATGTGCCCCATGTACAGGCAGCGTGCGGGCGGGTTGCCTTGTGCAGGGCTACTCTACCCTGCAGGAGGATAGCCGAAGCCCCCACCTCCCGGCGTCGCGATCTCCAGCGCATCGCCCGCTGCGGCCTGAAAACGCGCGCAGGCGCCCAGTATCACCACCTCACCGTCCGACCTGATCCAGCGATTCATGCCCGGGGCTGCCGCCTCACCGCCTTGAAGCCCATGCGGTGAGGTGCTCCGGCGCCCGCAGAGCAGCGAGACCTCGACGTCCTCCAGGAAGCGCAGGCGCCGCACGGCACCGTCTCCGCCCCGCCAGCGACCCGCTCCACCGGAGCCCTGGCGGACGGCAAAGCGCTCCACCCGAACCGGGAAGCGCCATTCCAGGATTTCGGGGTCGGTCATGCGCGAGTTGGTCATGTGAGTCTGCACGGCCGAGGCGCCATGGAAGCCCGGGCCCGCGCCGGAGCCGCCGCAGATCGTCTCGTAGTACTGGAAGTGCGCGTTGCCGAAGGTCAGGTTGTTCATGGTGCCTTGGGAAGCGGCCAGGGCACCTGCCGCCCCGAGCAGGGCATCGGTGATCACCTGGCTGGTTTCCACGTTGCCGGCCACCGTCGCGGCAGGCCAGGTGGGCGCCAGCAGGGAGGGGGACGGAATGACCAGTTCCACCGGCAACAGGCAGCCGTCGTTCAGTGGAATGTCCTCGTCCACCAGGCAGCGCAGGACGTAAAGCACCGCGGCGCGGGTGACGGCAGATGGTGCATTGAAGTTGTTCCGGGCCTGCGCGCTGGAGCCGGTGAAATCCACTACCAGGCGTTGCCTCTCGCGGTTCACCCGCAGCCCAACCGAGATGACTTCGCCGCCGTCCATCTCGCAGCGGAACTGTCCATCGGGCAAGCGGGCGAGCAGCCGGCGGACCACCTCGGCGGCGCGTGCCTGCACGTGGCTCATGTAGCTCGTGACCTGATCGATGCCCACCTCGCTGGCCAGCTCTGCGAGCGCATCCTGTCCACGCCGACAGGCGGCCACCTGGGCGCGCAGGTCGAACACGTTCTGGTCGGGATTGCGGGCGGGCAGCGGGGTGGAGGTCAGTCGCTCACGCAGTCCGGCCTCATCGAAACGGCTGGCATCGACCAGCCGGAAGGCATCCATCAGCACGCCCTCGTGCTCGATGTGCGTGGAGTCCGCCGGCATGGAGCCGGGCGTGCTGCCGCCCACATCCGCATGGTGACCGCGGGCGGCGACAAAGAAATCAGGCGGCCCCTCCGGCCTCAGGTGCACCGGCGCGATGACGGTCAGGTCGGGCAGGTGGGTGCCACCGTGGAAGGGATCATTCAAGAGGTACATGTCGCCACGATTTGGGCGGGGATGCAGTTGCAGCACCCGGTGCACAGCAGTGGACATCGAGCCGAGGTGCACGGGCATGTGCGGGGCGTTAGCCACCAGTGCGCCGCTGGCATCGAAGAGGGCACAGGAGAAGTCCAGCCGCTCGCGAATGTTGATCGATCGCGCGGTGCGCTCGAGCGTCGAGCCCATGGACTCGGCGATGGACATGAAGCGGTTGTTGAACAGTTCAAGCAGGACGGGATCAGCTTGCACGCCGTGTCCCGCCTTTCTGGTCTCAGCCAAGGCCTGCCGCTGGAGGGCCAGGTGTCCACCCGCTTCCACGGCGCCTGACCAGCCCGGTTCGATCACCACCGTCGAATGGGGTCCCACCACCAGTGCCGGGCCATCGATAGTCGTACCGGACTGCAGGCTGTTCCAGTCGAAGACGGTGGCTTCCTGCCAGTGCCCACCTGCAAACAGTCGACTCGAGGTTGCCTGCATTTTTTCGGGGCCGCCGACTGCGTCGCTCGTCTCGCCCAGGTCGCCGTAACTTGTCATGGCGACGACCTCGGCCTGCAGGGTCTCGACGACCACGGGGCTGTCCGGCGCCAGGTAGCCGAACTCCTTGCGGTGTGCGGATTCGAAGGCTTCCAGAGGGTCGCTGCCCGGCACGCGCTCAACCTCGATGGCGCTGTCCGTGCCGCGGTATTTCAGGAATAACCTCCTGGTGCAGGCCGGATGTGTTGCCCCCGGCTGCTGCTCGAGCAACTCCTCGGTGGCGGCCGCTGCGAGTGCCTCGAGAGCGCTGTCCAGAGCGGGCAGCGAGTCGGGAGTCAGCTCTACTTCTACTGAGTGCTGGCGCGCGACCCGCAGCGCTGCCATGCCGATGCCCACTGCCGACAGCAGGCTGCCCAGGCGATGAAGGTAGATGGAGCGCATCCCCAGCGCATCGGCCACCCGGCAGGCCAGCTGACCGCCCGCACCGCCGAAGCAGGCGAGTGTGTACTCGCGCACGTCGTGCCCACGTTCCACCGAGACACGCTTGATGGCGCGCGCCATGTTGTCGGTGGCGATGGCCAGGAAACCCTCGGCCAGGGCCTCGGGCGAGACGCCGGCCTGGCTGGCCCAGGGTTTGAGGAGGGCGAGCGAGGCCTCCGGATCGAGGCGCGCATCGCCGCCTGGCCCGAAGACGGCGGGCAGGCACTCCGGGCTCAGCCGTCCGGTCACCAGATTGGCATCGGTCACCGTGAGTGGGCCGCCCCGCCCGTAGCACGCCGGGCCGGGGTAGGCGCCGGCCGACTCCGGCCCCACCCGCATCCGCAGCCCGTCGTGGCGCAGGATCGAACCCCCGCCAGCGGCCACGGTATGCACTCGCATCATGGGCGTGCGAAGCCGCATGCCCGCAACGCTGCCATCGAGGGTGCGCTCCAGCTCACCGTCGTAATGGGTCACGTCGGTCGAGGTGCCGCCCATGTCGAAGCCGATCAGCCTGCGCCGGCCAGAGGGGGCGGCCGTGCCGACCATGCCCACCACGCCGCCGGCGGGTCCGGAGAGCACTGCGTCCTTCCCGCGGAAATGGCCGGCGCGCGCCAGGCCGCCGGAGGACTGCATGAACAACGCCGCGCCCGCCCGCAACCCCGGCCCCAGTGCCTCGGCGAGCGAGGCCAGATAGCGGTCCAGCACCGGTGAGAGATAGGCGTCTGCCAGGGTGGTCTCGCCGCGGGGCACGAACTTGATCAGCGGCGAACAGCCATGGCTGGTGATGACTTGCGTGAAGCCTGCCTCGCGGGCGAGTTCCGCGAGGCGCTGCTCGTGGCGCGGGTTGAGGTAGGCGTGCATCAGGGTGATGGCCACCGACTCCAGTCCGCGCTGCCGGGCCGCCCTGAGCCCTTCGAGCGAAGTCTGCTCGTCGAGTGGCTCGATCTCGCTGCCGTCGGCGCCCAGTCGACCGCTCACCTCCAGGACGTCCTCATGAAGGGGTTCCGGGCGCTCGATATTCAAATCGAACAGTCGAGGTCGGGCCTGGTGCCCGATGCGCAGCGCGTCTGCAAAGCCGTGATTGCAGACCCAAAGGCTGCGCGCCCCCTTGCGCTCCAAGAGGGCGTTGGTCGCCACCGTGGTGCCTATCCGCAGGTCGGCGATGGCCCCCGCAGGGATCGCTTCTCCTGCTGCCAGTCCCAGCAGGTCGCGAATCGCATGCACCGTGGCATCGGGATAGCTGCCGGGCAGTTCCGATAGCCATTTGCGGGCGTGCAGGCGACCGGCCGGGTCCCGTGCGACCACGTCGGTGAAGGTGCCCCCTCGATCGACCCAGATCTCCCAGCCCTTCACCCAGCCCTCTCCCCTGCGTCCAGGCGCTAAAACCCGCCTCGAAGTATAGGCCGAGCCTGTTCAGGCGACCCTGCCGTGGTAACCTTTGCGCCTCCCGGCCGCCGACGGCCCTGTCTTTCGGAACTCGCATGCTGCAAGCCATACACGACAACCTCAAGGGCGTTTTTGCCATGATCATCCTCGGCGTGCTCGCCGTGGTGTTCGTGTTCTGGGGCGTGGAATTCGTCAGCGTGGGTGGGGTGACCTCCACCCAGGGCATTGCGGTCAACGGCGAGGACGTCGACGTTGAGCCCGTGCGGAGGGAATATCAGGAGCAGGTGGCTCGTTACCAGTCTGCCTTTCCGGGCCAGGACCTGCCGGAGGAGATCCTGACGGACCTGCGAGAGGAATCCCTGCGGCGGGCCGTCACGCGCGAACTGGTGCGTCAGCGCACCAGCGATCTTAGGCTGCGTGCGTCCGCCGCCGAGGTGCTGGAGTCCATCCGGTCCATTCCCGCTTTCCAGGTGGCCGGACAATTTTCCCGCGATGCCTACTTCGCTGCCCTGTCTTCCGCCAACCTCAAGGCGGCCGCCTTCGAGGCCGAGCAGCGCGAGGCGCTGGCGGCGCAGCATCTTGAGCGTGGGGTGGCGGGGTCGGCCTTCGTCCTGCCCTCGGAACTTGAACGGCGGGTTGCACTGCTGCAGGAACAGCGCGAAGTGGCCTGGGTGGTGCTGGCCCGCGGCAGTTTCCGGCCGGCGCCGGGGCAGGTGGATGAGGCGGCCCTGATGGCGTGGTACGAGGACAATCGGGAGCGCTACCGCACCGAGGAACAGGTGGATATCAGCTTCGTCGAGCTGTCGCTCGATGCGCTCTCGGCAGCCGCCGAGGTGGATGAGGCCGCGCTGCGGGGGTACTACGAAGAGAACCTGGAGCGCTTCGTGTCTGCTGAGCGGCGCCGAGTCAGCCATATCCTGATCGCGGCGGGCGAGGGCGCCCGGGAAGCCGCTCAGAAGGCCTACGAGCGAGCGACCGCAGGCGAGGATTTTGGGGCGCTCGCGCGGGAGTTGTCCGCTGATCCGGGTTCCGCAAGCGCGGGCGGCGACCTGGGCTGGCAAGACCAGGCGACCTTCGTGGGGCCCTTCGGTGACGCGGCCTGGGCGCAGGCGCCGGACGTGGTCGGTGAGCCCGTGGAAACCGAGTTCGGCTGGCACGTGATCAAGGTGCTGGAGGTCGAACCGGGTGAGACCAA
>JAURMS010000126.1 GCA_030830595.1 Gammaproteobacteria bacterium
CCGTCTTGCCGACGACGCGCTGCGGACCGCACAGAGGCTGCCCGGCGCCAGTGGAAACGGCGTCTCCGGACTCGCCCACGTGCGTGGCGGTACGCTGGACGAGACACTGGTGATGTTCGATGGCCTTGCCCTCTATGAGCCCTTCCATCTAAGGATTTTGCAGGGTCCCGTCAGCGTGGTGGACGAGCGGATCGTCGACAGCCTTGATGTCTTCACCGGCAGCTTCACCGCGGACTACGGCGACCGCATGAGTGCCATCATCGATATCCGGACCCTGCCAATGTTGGAAGAGCCTCGCAATGAGCTTGGACTTGGGCTCTTCCACACCCACGCGCTGGTCGGCCGCAGCCTTGCGAACGGCCGGGGCGACTGGCTGGTGTCACTGAGGCGGAGCAACCTGGACCTTTTGGCGGATGCCCTCGAGTCGGATCTCGGCGAGCCGCGCTACGGCGATGCCTATGCCCGGCTGGCCTATCGCCTGCAGGATGGCACGTCCATGAAGCTCAGCATGCTGCAGGCCGCCGACAGTGCCCAGGTGATCGATCCAACCGGGTTCGAGAACGCCCGCGTGGAATATCGCAATACTTACCTCTGGGGCACCGCTGAAAAAAACTGGGAGTCCGGCTGGCGAGCGGAGGCCACGCTCTCCTACAGCGATGTCTGGTCGCGCCGGCAAGGAACCGTCGCTGAAGCGGCATTCCGCAATGGTTCGGTGGACGATACGCGCGGCTATGACGTACTGGGCATGCGGCTGGACCTCGCCCGGGAGGGCGCGCACTGGCTGCTTCGTGGCGGTGTCGAGTTGAGAAATCTCTCGGCGCGCTATGCCTATGCGAGTGAGCGGACTCTTGCGGCTGGCTATCCTTTCCCGGGCAGTCCGGCGCTGCAGGAGTCGAGGCGCCTCGATTTCGAGCCACAGGGTGAGCATGCGGCGGCCTACCTGACCGGCAGGCGGCGTCTTGGCGAGTCAGTCACGGCGGAGCTGGGGCTGCGTTGGGATCACCAGACTTATTCGGATGACCGGGACACGCAGTTCGCGCCCCGGCTGAACGTCGCCTGGGATGTGTCGGAGGCCTGGCGCCTGCGCCTGGCCTGGGGCCGCTATCAGCAGTTCCAGGGCATTGAGCAACTCCAGGTAGAGGATGGCATTGAGCAGTTTCATACTGCCCAGTACGCGGACCAGCTCGTCGTTGGCCTGGACTGGTCCGGGCTTGATGGCTGGACCGTCCGGCTGGAGGCCTACGACAAACGCTACGGGCAGCCGGCGACGCGTTTTGAAAATCTCTACGACCCGCTCTCGCTGTTGCCGGAGTTGCGCTGGGACCGGGTTGCCATTGCGCCCGAACGGTCTCGCAGCCGCGGCATCGAGCTGCTCGCTGCCTACCGCGGCGATTCGCCCTGGGGCGGATGGCTGGCGCTGTCGACGGGCCGGGCCGAGGACTTCATCGATGGCCGTTGGCGCCGCCGCGCCTGGGACCAGGAATATGGGGCCTCGCTGGGCCTGGACTGGCAGTCAGGCCCGTGGCGCGCAGCCGCGGGATTCCTCTATCGCTCGGGCTGGCCGGTCACCCGGCTGGAGGTCGATGAGTCGGATGTCGCCACGCTTGGGCCGCTCAATGGTGATCGCTATGGAGACTTTGCCAGCCTCGACCTGCGCCTGAGCCGGGAATTTCCGCTGTCCCGCGGCCGCCTGCTCGGCTTCGTGGAAGTCTCCAACGCGCTTGATCGTCGCAACGAGTGCTGCTCGGACTTTTCGGTGAGCGCCGCAGCCGGGGCCATTCCCCGGCTGGAGGAGACGCGCCGGCACTGGTTGCCGCTGGTGCCATCGCTCGGGGTCATCTGGAGTTTCTGAGACCGGGGTATGCTTGACCCTTGCCGTCACTGAAGCGGCGCCAACAAGGGGGCAAGCAGCAATGGGCCTGGTCAACGAGTTCAAACGTTTTGCCATGCGTGGCAACGTCATCGACCTGGCGGTCGGCGTGGTCATCGGCACCGCCTTCGGCAAGATCGTGTCTGCCCTGGTCGAGGGCATCATCATGCCGCTGGCTGGGGCACTGACCCGCGGCGTAGACCTGAGCGAACTTGCGCTCGCCGTGCCGGGTGCAGGAGAGCCGGTCGAAGTCCGCTACGGGCTCTTCGTACAGGCAGCGCTCGATTTCCTGATCATCGCGTTTGCGATTTTCCTGACGGTGCGCCTGATTAACCGGCTGCAGGCTCCGCCGCCCGCGCCCGCGCCGGCTGCCACGCCCGAGCCGTCCAGGGAGGTCGTGCTGCTGGAAGAAATTCGCGACCTGCTCAAGAAATGAGCGCGTTGATGGCCACCGTGCAAGTGCACCGCCGGGCCGGTGTGGCGTCCACGCTGGGCGCACTCGTGCTTATCGCCTTGCCTGCACTCACGGAGGCTGGCGAGCCCTGCGACTTTGCGTGTCGCCTGCACCAGGCCAACCAGGCCTCACTGGCGGAGCTGGTCGAGGCAGGCCTGCTGGATGGAGTGACGGCAGGCAGGATCGCCGCGGCCTTGCAGCGGGTGTCCGTGGAGCAGGCCGCGCCGGGCGCGCCGCGCTGGAGCAATTACCTTGATCTGGAGCGGCGACTCACTGCCCTCGTCGGGGCCGAGGCCTCCCGCCTGCATACTGGGCGCAGCCGCCAGGACCTCAATGAAACCATTCGTCGCATGCTGGCTCGCGACCAGCTCCTGGAGTTGCTGGACGAAATCGCGCGGACCCGGGCGGCAATCCTTGACCTGGCGGACAAGGGGATCGACGTGGTCATCCCCGCCTACACGCATGGGGTGCAGGCCCAGCCCACTACGCTCGCCCATTACCTTCTGGCCTTCGATGCGGCGCTACAGCGGGATGGTGAGCGCCTGCGCGAGGCTTACGCTCGTCTGAACCTCTCGCCGCTTGGTGCAGCGGACCTTGGCACCTCGGGTTACCCGCTAGACCGGCAACGGCTCGCCAGCCGTCTGGGATTTGCCG
>JAURMS010000127.1 GCA_030830595.1 Gammaproteobacteria bacterium
AGTTCTCCCGGGGCGGCTGGCCCAATGGCTATGGAGCGCCGCGCGGCAGCGTGCAGCGTGTGGTTTACGTCCTCGAGGGCGATACCCTGATCAGGCGCCATTGGCCGGTGACCGATCCCACCCTGAGCACCGAGCCCGTTTCTCGTGAGCTGTTGAAGGGGGTCGAGGCGGTGCAACTGCGGTTCATGGACGAGGACCGTGAATGGCAGGAGCAATGGAACGCCAGTCGCTCGGACCTGCGCGCGAGGCCCATGGCCATCGAGCTGATCATCCGCCTTCAGGACTACGGTGAGATGCGCCGCCTGGTGGAGGTGGCGGGATGAGGCAGGCTGGCGTCGCCCTGATCACCGCGGTGGTGGTGGTGGCCATTGCCACGGTCATGGCGGCCCGCATCGGTACCGATGCCGCGCTCGACCTGCGTCGCACGGCAGGCATCAGCGCCCGGGCGTCGGCTTGGCAGGTCGGCCTTGGGGCAGAGGCCTGGGCGGCCGAAATCCTGGCGGAGGACAAGCGCTCTACGTCCGTTGACGACACCTCGGAGAACTGGGCCCAGCCCGTGCTTGGCCTGCCCCTGGATGGGGGCACGCTGGAGGGCGGCATGGAGGACATGCAGGGGCGCTTCAACCTCAACAGCCTGTTGGGGGCTGACGGTGCGCCGGATGAGGTGTCCATCGAGCAGTTCCGTGGCCTGCTGGTCCGTCTCGAACTCGACCCTGCCTGGGCGGGTCGGCTGGTCGACTGGCTCGATCCGGACACCGTAGACAGCTTTCCGGACGGTGCGGAGGATGGTGTCTATCTGGGCCAGGTGCCTCCCTACCGGGCGGCCAATGGACCGATCACCACCCCCTCCGAGCTGCTGGCGCTGCCTGGCTTCACCATGGAGGATTACCTCCGATTGCGGCCCTACGTGTCGGCCCTGCCCCTCGGGACCCGACTGAACGTCTGCACGGCTTCTGCCGTGGTCCTGGCCGCCGTGCTCGACGGCTCCACTGATTTCGGCGATCAGGAAGCCCTCGCCCGTAACCGGGAACAGGGGTGTTTTCCGACCCTCGAGGACGTCCGCGTGACCCTGGGTGAGGACGATTTCCAGCGCCTATCCAATCGCCTTGCGGAAACTTCGAACTGGTTCCGGCTGGTCTCGGTGGTGACTATTGGCACGTCCCAACTCAGCCTGTACAGTCTCCTGTATCGCAATCAAACTGGTGGCGTGACCACGGTCCTGCGCTCGCTGGGGACCGACTGAACATGAAGCAATTCCTCGTACTCCGGCTGGGCACCCAGGCGACCTGGATGATGCTGGATTCCAGTGGTAGCCAGCTGGGTCCGGTCAGCAGCGGCCGTCTGGAAGACGCGGCCCCGCTGGCTGCCGACCGTCGTGTCATCGTTCTCGTTCCCTCTTCCGAGGTGCTGCTGGCCAGGCCAGAACTACCGGCCCGCAGCGCTTCTCGCCTGGCCCAGGTGGTCCCCTTCGCACTCGAGGAGCAACTCGCTGGCGACGTGGAAATGATGCACTTCGCAGTCGGACGACTGGAGTCGGATGGGCGTGCCGAGGTCGCGGTCGTGGCTCGTCACCGGCTGGAAGAATGGCTGGGCGCCCTCAAGGCCTCAGGGATCAAGCCGGATGCCCTGCATGCAGAGAGCCAATGCCTCCCCGAAAATCCGGGCAAAAAGGTGGCGCTGCTCGATGGCGGAAGGCTGATGGTCAAGGCGCAGGGCGCCGATCCGGTCACGCTTGAGGCCGAACCGCTGACCGAGGCCTTCGCCCTGGCTGGTTTGGAGGGCGATGCCAGCCACGTCCAGCTATACGTTTCGCAGGAGGACTGGGATCGTTCCGAAAACATGATCGATGCCCTGCGTGAAGTGGCCGGCAGCGTCGACGTGTTCCTGCTGCAGGATGGCGCACTGCCCATGTTGGCCAGCCTGGCCGCGACACGCGCGCCGCTGTCACTGCTCTCCGGGGGCTACGCTCCGGTGGCTCCATGGTCCGAACGTCTGGCGCGGTGGCGGCTGCCCGCCTCGCTCGCGGCCGCCTGGCTGATCCTGCATGTGGGCTATCAGGCGGTCGAGTTGTTCAGGTTGAACGCCCAGGAAAGCCAGTTGAATCTCGATATCGAGCAGACCTTCCGGGATGCCATGCCCGATGTGGAGCGCATCGTGGATGCCCGCCTGCAGATGCAGCAGCGCCTCGGCGGGGGCAGCTCGGATGGATTCCTGCAAACCCTGGGTGGGGTGGGCAGCGTATTCGGGTCGGTGCCGGGTGCGACCCTGCAGGCGATGGCCTGGAAGGACAATCGTCTCGACCTGCGCGTCCGAGCCGGGTCCGGAGACGTGCTGGCAGAGCTCGCCAATGCAGCAGTCCAGGCCGGCATAGCCTTTGAGGTCACCTCAACCGTGCCCAGGGAGGGCGGCGTCGAGGGGGCGGTGAGTGTCTCGGCACCGGGAGCGAGGCCATGACCCTTCGCGAATGGTACGAATTGCGTCAACCCAGCGAACAGCGCACCCTGTCGATCGGTGCAGCGGTGGTTTCTGTACTGCTGGTGGTGGGCGGCTTGTCTGCCCTCAACAGCCAGGTCGAGAGCTCCCGCGCCCGCGTAATGGCCAAGCAGGCCGACCTGCAATGGATGATGGAGATGGCGCCGCGCGTGCGCGCGGTGCCGGTCGCTCGGGGCAACGAATCATTGCCCCTGCTGATCGATCGGACGGCACGGGCAGCCGGGCTGGCCGGGGCCCTGAGTGGCTCCGATCCAGCAGGCCCAGGCGCCATTCGTGTGCGCTTCGAGGAGGCGCCCTTCGATAACCTGGTGGCCTGGTTGGCACGGGTGCAGCGGGAGCGTGGCGTGACGCTGGACACTGCGACCATTGACAGGACGGCGACCGAAGGCCTGGTGAACGCCACTCTCGTCCTGCGCGGATCCTGAGCTTCATGCGCAAGCTGATCCTCCTGGCCTTGCTGGGCCTGGGGGCGTTCCTGCTGGTTTTTCTGATCCGATTGCCGGCCTCCAAACTCAGCCCGTTCACGCCAGCAGGGGTTGATCTCCGAGCACCCTCGGGCACGGTCTGGCACGGCAGTGCGGACTTGCTCGTCGACGATTGGCATGTCGGCCGCCTGGCCTGGCGATTCAGGCCCAGTGCACTGTTCAAACTCCAGCTGCGCTACGAGTGGACGTGGTCCATCGCAGGTGGGGGAATCAGCGGAACCCTGGAGATCGTTCGCAGCGAGACACGTCTGCGTAACCTGCGTGGCGAACTGCCAGTCGAGCCGTTCGCGGCACGGCTTGGCGCACCCGC
>JAURMS010000015.1 GCA_030830595.1 Gammaproteobacteria bacterium
GCCGAGCGCACCGGGCTGGGGCGCACCCTGGTCGGGGTCATCATGATGGCCACCGTGACTTCACTGCCGGAGCTCGTGACCGGCATCGGTGCGGTGACCGTGGCCGACGTGCCCAATATCGCTGTCGGTGATGCCCTCGGCAGCTGCATTTTCAACCTGCTGATCCTGCTGTTCCTGGAGCTTGCCTACCCGCGCGCCTCGATCTACACGCTGGCCGCGCAGAGCCACATCCTGTCGGCCGGCTTCGGGATCATCCTGATCGGCATCGTGGCCCTGTCGGTATTGGTCGGCGACCAGTTGCCCACCCTCGGGCACGTCGGTCTCTACACGCCGGTGATCCTCGCTGGCTACCTGCTGGCGATGCGCATCGTCACCCAGTACGAGCTGCGCGAGGCCCGCCTACAGCCCGAGCCTGAGGCACTGCGCCATCCGGACCTCAGCCTGCGTCAGGCCGTGCTGGGTTACGTGGTGGCATCCCTGTTCGTGGTGGCGGCAGGCCTCTGGCTGCCCTTCATCGGCGCCGACCTGGCCCGCGTGATGGGCTGGAACAACAGCTTCGTCGGCTCGCTGTTCGTGGCTTTTGCCACCTCGCTGCCGGAGCTGGCCGTGGCCTTGTCGGCCTTGCGCCTGGGGGCCCTGGATATGGCGATGGGCAATCTGCTGGGCAGCAACCTGTTCGACATGGCGATCATCGCCATCGACGACCTGGCCTACCTGGAAGGCCCGCTGCTGCACGGCATCAGCAAGGCCCATGCAGGCACGGCCATCAGCGCGCTGGTGATGAGCGGGGCGGTGATCGCCGCCCTGTTTTATCGGCCCGCCCAGCGAACCTTCAGGCTGTTTGGCTGGACCGGCCTGTTCCTGCTGGTCATCTATGCCCTGAACGCCTACGTGCTGTTCCTGGTCGGTCAATGAGCGAGGCCGGGTCCAGCTGGTACGGTCGACCGGCGGAGGAGGTGGCGGCCGAGCTGCGGGTCGAGCCCGACCGCGGGTTGTCGGGCGAGGAGGCGGTCGATCGGCTGCGCTCGACCGGGCCCAACCTGCTGCCCGAGGGCCGCCGTCTGCACTGGCCGCGCCTGCTGCTTCGCCAGTTCACCGATTTCATGATCCTGGTGCTGATCGCGGCGGCGGTGCTCGCCGGGCTCACCGGCGACATGGAGGACGTCGTGGTGATCCTGGCCATCGTGACCCTGAACGGCGCGGTCGGGTTCATCCAGGAGGCCCGTGCCGAGCGGGCCATCCAGGCCTTGCGGCGACTCGCCGCCCCGCATGCGCTGGTCCGTCGTGATGGTCGCGTGATCAGGATCCGGGGCGAGGACCTGGTGCCGGGAGACGTGGTGCTGCTGGAGGCCGGAGCGGTGGTGCCGGGCGACCTCCGCCTCCTCGAGGAAGCGGACCTGGCCATTCAGGAGGCCGCCCTGACAGGAGAGTCGGTCGCCGTCAGCAAGGACGTTGCGGCGCTGGCTGCCCCGCAGACCCCGGTGGCCGAGCAGCGGAACATGGCCTTCAAGGGCACCGTGGTGGCCCGTGGTCGAGGTGTGGGCCTGTGCGTCGCCACCGGGGCGCGCACCGAGTTGGGGCGGATCGCCGAGTTGCTGGCGGAGAGCGAAGAGACGCTGACTCCGCTGCAGAAGCGCCTGCGTCGCTTCGGTCGGCGCCTGTCCTGGCTGGTCCTTGGCATTTGCGTGCTGGTGTTCGCGGCCGGCCTGCTGCGGGGCGAGCCGCTGATGCTCATGCTGCTGACGGCGGTCAGCCTTGCGGTCGCCGCCATCCCCGAGGCGTTGCCGGCGGTGGTCACCATTTCGCTCGCCATCGGTGCGCGCCGGATGGCTGCCCGCCACGCCCTCGTCCGTCGACTGCCGGCGGTGGAAACCCTGGGTTCGGTCACCTACATCTGCAGCGACAAGACCGGCACGCTCACCGAGAACCGCATGAGCGTGCGCGGCTGGTGGGTGGAGGGCGAAGCCTTCGATGGCGATCCCGGTGATCGAGCCGGCGACTGGGCCACCATCGCCGATTTGCTTGCGGTCTCGAACGACGTGGCCAAGGGTCCTGAGGGCTGGCTGGGCGACCCGACCGAGGTGGCCTTGGTGGAGGCAGCGGTCGGGCTCGGCATCGATCCGGAGCAGGCACGTTGCCGGCTGCCGCGGGTCGGCGAATTCCCGTTCGAGTCCGAGCTGCAGCGCATGGTGACGATCCATCAGGCTGATGGCGGGCAGCGGCTGGTCTTCGGCAAGGGCTCGCCCGAGGCCATGCTAGCGCTGTGCGAGCTCGACGAGGCGGGCAGGACGACCGTTCGTGAGGCCGCGGACCGGGAGGCCGCCAAGGGTCGGCGCCTGCTGGCACTGGCCTGGCGGCAGCTGGAGCGGCCGGATCTCGGGCGGGCGGAGGTTGAACGTGGCCTGACCCTGCTGGCCCTGGTGGCACTTGAAGATCCGCCGCGCGAGGAGGTGGCCGAGGCCGTGGCCGCATGTCACTCCGCGGGCATCCGCGCCGTGATGCTCACCGGGGATCATCCTGCCACGGCCCGGTCGATCGCCGTGGAGACGGGACTGCTGCCGCCGGATGGGCGGGTGCTGACCGGGCCCGAGCTGGATACGCTCGATGACGCCGCGCTCGAGGCGCTGTTTACCGAGCCCATCGCCTTCGCCCGCGTGGCGCCCGAGCACAAGATCCGCATCGTGCGGGCGCTCAAGTCGCGTGGCGAGTTCGTGGCCATGACGGGCGACGGGGTGAATGATGCGCCCGCTCTCAAGCAGGCGGACATCGGCGTGGCGATGGGCGAGTCGGGGACCGACGTGGCGCGCGAGGCGTCCGACATGGTTCTGCTGGACGACAACTTCGCCACCATCGTCAACGCGGTGCGGGAAGGCCGGCGCATGTATGACAACGTGCGCCGCTTCATTCGCTACGCCATGACCGGGAACTCGGCGGAGATCCTCGCCATCCTGCTCGCGCCCTTCCTCGGGCTGCCGCTGCC
>JAURMS010000128.1 GCA_030830595.1 Gammaproteobacteria bacterium
CGAGGTGGCAGGGAGGTCGCCTTCGCCGACGGCAGCAGGGTGGCTTATAGCCGCCTGTTGCTGGCCACCGGCGCCCGGCCGCGCGCCGCCAGTTTGCCGGGTGCAGCGCTCGCCGGGGTGCATTCGCTGCGCAGCCTTGCCGACGTCGAGGCCATCCGCACAGACCTGGCGCCCGGGCGCCGCGCGGTGCTCATCGGCGCCGGATTCATCGGCCTCGAGTGCGCAGCCAGCCTGGTCCGCCTGGGGCTTGAGGTCACGGTGCTCGAGATGGCCGAGCGAGTCATGAGCCGCATGATCGCGCCGGAAATGAGCACCTTTTACCGTTCGGTACACGAGGCCGAGGGAGTGCGACTCCTGACCGGCCAGCAGGTCAGTGCGATCGAGGGCGAACAACGGGTCAGCGGGGTGCGCTGCGCGGATGGCAGCGTCCATCCGGCCGACCTGGTCATCGTGGCCATCGGCGTGCAGCCCAACCTCGAACTGGCGGCCTCGGCAGGCCTCGCCTCCGACAACGGCATCGCGGTGGACGAGTATTGCCGCAGCAGCGACCCCAACATCTACGCCATCGGTGACTGCTGCAGCTTCCCCAGCCAGCGCTACGGCCGGCGCGTACGGCTGGAGTCGGTCGACAATGCCTGCGAGCAGGCCAAGACGGCAGCGGCCAACCTCTGCGGCAAGGCGACCGTCCACGACAAATTGCCCTGGTTCTGGTCGGATCAATACGAATTGAAGCTCCAGATCGTCGGCCTGTCCCAGGACCATGACCGGGTGATCCTGCGGGGCGACCCGGCGAGCCGGAAGTTCAGTTGCTGCTATCTCCGGGGGCAGGAATTGCTGGCGCTCGATGCCGTTAACCAGCCCGGGGAGTTTATGTCAGCGAGGCGGCTGATCGGCGAGCGGGCGCGCTTCGACCTGGACCGACTTGCCGATCCGTCGATCCCCCTGAAGGACGCGGCCCTCCTGACCTGACAGGCCCGGGAACCAGGCTGAAACAGCCGGGACTGGCCTTTTATTGCGCTGCAAAATAGAATGTCGCCATGGACTCAGACAAGAACCAGGCGCTGGAGCGCGTCGACCACGAATTCCGCAAACTGCTCGGCTCGCTGAGCGGCGGACTGGCCCCCCAGGACTACGCAGCGGCCGCGACTGACTGGTGGCTGCACTTCATGAGCGCCCCGGGTAAGCAGGCCGAGCTGCAGCAGGCCGCCTTCAAGTCCATGCTCGACCTGTGGGACTTCTCGGCGCGGGCGGCGCAGGGCCAGGCCCTGTCCCCCACCCCCGAGGGCGAAAAGGACACCCGCTTCACGGGTTCAGCCTGGGAATTGTTCCCCTTCAATGTCTATGCCCGCGCGCACCGCCTCGGTTCCGGACTCATGCAGCAGGCCGTGACCGGCGTGGACGGGGTGCAGCCGCGTAGCCAGCAGCTGATGGAATTCGTGGCTCAGCAGGCCGCCGATGCCTCGTCCCCGGCCAACTTCCCCGGCACCAACCCCGAAGTCATCCAGAAGACGGTCGAGGAAAAAGGCGCCAACCTTGCCCGCGGCTGGCAGCATTTCCTGGAGGACCTGGAGCGCACCCAGAACGGTGGTGAGGCGCCGGGGACAGAAGATTTCCGGGTGGGGGAGAAGCTTGCCATCACGCCGGGCAAGGTGGTCTATCGCAACGAACTCATCGAGCTGATCCAGTACTCGCCCGCCACCGACACTGTGCAGGCCGAGCCGGTACTGATCGTCCCTGCCTGGATCATGAAGTACTACATCCTGGACCTCTCACCGCGCAACAGCATGGTGAAGTGGCTGGTGGAGTCCGGGCACACGGTGTTCATGATTTCCTGGAAGAACCCCTCTGCTGCAGACCGCCACCTCGGCATGGACGACTACCTGTCGAAGGGCATCTATGCGGCGCTCGACGCCGTCACCGACATCGTGCCCGAGTGCGGTGTGCACGCCGTCGGCTACTGCATCGGCGGCACGTTGCTGTCCATCGCGGCCGCTGCCCTGGCGCGGCGTGGTGACACCCGCATCCAGGACGTCACCCTGCTGGCGGCGCAGACCGACTTCAGCGAACCGGGCGAACTGTCCTTGTTCATCAGCCCCTCGCAGCTGGCCATGCTCGAGACCCTCATGCAGAAGGAAGGGGTGCTGGAGTCGTCCAAGATGGGCGGGGCCTTTACCCTGCTGCGGGCCCATGACCTGCTGTGGCAGCCCGCCGTGAACGCCTACCTGAAGGGCGAACGGGCCGGCATGATCGACCTGATGGCCTGGAATGCCGACGGCACCCGCATGCCGGCGCGGATGCACACCGAGTACCTCTACGGCCTGTATCTCAACAACGACCTGGCGCTCGACCGGTTTACGGCCGAGGGCGAACCGGTGCATCTATCCGATATCCGGGTGCCCATGTTCGTGGTGGGCACCGAAACCGACCACGTTGCACCTTGGAAGTCGGTCTACAAGGTGGACGGACTGGTCCGTTCCGACGAGGTGACCTTCCTGCTCACCAGCGGCGGCCACAACGCCGGCATCGTCAGCGGCGCGGTCCACCCGAAGCGGCGGCACCGCGTGCGCACCCGCGCTGCCAGTGACGCGCGCCTCAAGGCAGATCGCTGGCTGGCCGAGACCGAGGTGACGCCGGGCTCCTGGTGGCCGACCTGGGAAGCCTGGCTGCGCCGGCACGGTTCCAGCAAGCAGGTCGCACCGCCGGCCATGGGATCAGGCAACTACCCAGCCCTCGAGGACGCGCCCGGACAGTACGTGCGTCAGCGCTGACTGCCTTTGCCATGATCATCGTCGCCCTGCGCGTCGGACTCTTGTGGATCACGGCGCTGGGAGCCTCGGCGGCACCCGCACTGGATGGCGAGATCTCCTGGCAGCCGGAAGAGCAGGGGGTGTTGGTCGACAGGGGGCTACCTCTCGAGGGTGGCAACAATTTTCGCGACCTCGGGGGTTATCAAACCGCCCAGGGAAGGCAGGTCGTTTGGGGCACACTGTTCCGGTCAGGGTCCATGTCAGGACTGACCGATGCCGACTACGCCCTCCTGGGGACGCTTGGAATTCGCGTCATCTCCGACCTGCGCTCCACCAACGAGCGTCAGCGCGAACCGACTCGCTGGCGGGGCTCGGCGGCGCCCCGCCGCCTGGAGCGTGATTACGACCTCGACCTGGGCCCGCTCATGGCAGCGTTGTCCGGACCGGTAGACGAAACGACGGCGCGAGCGGCGCTGGCCGGTTTCTATCGCGACATTCCCTTCAAGTACGCCGGCGACTATCGAAACCTGTTCGCTGCACTGCTCGATGGCGAGGCCCCATTGGCCGTCAATTGCTCGGCGGGAAAGGATCGAACCGGCATCGCGGCAGCCCTGCTGTTGACCGCACTGGGTGTCCCGCGAAGCGACGTCGTCGACGACTACCTCCTGTCCAACCGCTATTACCGACGCCAGCCTGTCGACCCGGAACAGCTGGATCCCTCCACTCGTTTTCTCGCCAGCCTGTCGCCCGCGGTGGTGAATATCCTGACCAGCGTGCAGCGTGAATTCATCGACGCGTCATTCGAGGCCATTGAGGCCCGCCACGGCAGCGTCGAGCATTACCTTGAGGTCGAACTTGGCGTCGATGAATCTGCACGGGTCAGGTTGGTCGAGCTCTATACCCGACCCCTCTGACCGGACCCCGCACCCCGGAGTCGATTCAGTTACCCAGTCCCCGAGCACCTTCGCCGGCGACTGATTCAGCCACTTCGGCATGCCCCTTCAGCGCTTCCGGTGTCCAGGGCCCGCATACATGACCGAGTGCAAACTCCTGGGGCGAGTGCGACATGACGACCGTGACGGTCACGTCCGGTAACTCCATCGAGAGCGTTGGAAAGTCACGCGGCTGGTCGGCCATTGGACCAACCTCGAA
>JAURMS010000129.1 GCA_030830595.1 Gammaproteobacteria bacterium
CGGCCTGGTCACGCCCATCCTGCGCATGGCGGACACCAAGGACTGCGCGACGATCGCCGCGGAAGTCGCCGAGCTGGCCGTCAAGGCTCGTGAGGGCAGGCTGGCCCGTGAGGAGATCACCGGCGGCACCTTCACGGTCTCGAACCTCGGCATGTTCGGCATCGATCGGTTTGATGCCATCATCAATCCACCCCAGGTCGGCATCCTGGCGGTGGGCGCGGCCAAGGACCGGGTGATCGCGCGCAACGGCGCGGCGACCATCGACAAGGTGATGACGGTACAACTCTCTGCCGACCACCGGGTGGTGGACGGGGCCGAGGGAGCCCGCTTCCTGGCGACCCTGCGGGGCCTGGTGGAGGACCCGGCCGGGCTCTGAAGGCCCGGCTGTTACTGCGCCGTATAGCCCCCGTCTGGAGTCAGTTCCGAGCCGGTCAGGAACCGTGAGGCATCCGAGGCGAGGAACACGATGGCGTCGGCGATCTCGTAGGGATCGGCCATGTGTCCGATGGGGTGCGCGCGGGCAATGGCCGCCCGCGCCTCCTCCGGCGAGGGCGCAAATCCCACTTCACCTAGTTCCTTGAGGCACTGCGCTGCAAAGGCCGTATCCACGGTGCCGGGGTGTATGGAGTTGACCCGGATCTTCTTGCCCAGCGCCGCGTATTCCAGGGCCGCCGCCTTGCTCATCAGGCGCACCGAGCCCTTGGTCGCGCAATAGGCCACCTGGAAAGCCACGCCGATGAGGCCACAAATCGAGGACATGTTGACCACCGAGCTGAGCTGGCCGATCGCCACGGCTTCTTCGTGCAGGTCGTCAGCAAACTCTTTCATACCGAGGAACATGCCGGTGGAATTCACCCGAAACAGGCGGTCCCAGTCTGCCAGCGAGGTGCCGGCCATGTCGCGGACCACGTCGATCCCGGCGTTGTTGACCAGGACCGACGCTCGCCCGTGATGCGCGAGGCCCGCCTGCCGCACCTGACGCCAGGCATCCTCGCTACCGACATCGAGGTCGTGATACCAGGCGAGGTGCCCGGCTGAACGCAGCTCGGCGGCGAGCGCCTCGCCCGCCGCCGTTGCACGTCCGTGACCAGCACCGCTGCGCCGGCCTCGGCGAGCCGGCGGCAGGTGGCGGCACCAATGCCGCCCGCCCCGCCGGTCACCACCGCAAGCCGCGCTCGTCCCTTGCCGTCGACCAGCCGGTACACCGCAGACCTCAGTCGAACTTCATCGACAGGGTGAGGCCGTAGGACCTGGGCGCCCCGTAGTTGGTGAAGTTCCACAAGCCCGCCACCGGCAACGCTGCCACGCGGTAGGTCTCATCAGTCAGGTTGGAGGCATAGGCCGTCACCGACCAGCGGTCCTCACGGTCATGCAGGGTGGCTGACAGGTCGACCAGCGTGCGCTCCTCCATCTGGGTGTTGAGGCCGTTGAAGACGTCGGTTTCGGCCTCGCTCTGGTAGTTGACTGAGGCATTCCAGGTCACCCGCTGGCCGTTGCTGAGTCCCTGGTCGTAGGCCACGCCCAACAGCAGCTTGGTCTCCGGCGAGAACGGCACGTCGAACTGGGTCAGGTCGATCGGTTCATTGCCCCCGCGCAGGTCCGGCAGGATGCCGTTCTTATAGGAGTGATCGAGCCAGTTGACCGCGGCATTGATCCGCAGGTTCTCGGTCGGCACCCAGGTGGCCTCGATGTCGATGCCCTTGGCCTCCGACTCACCGGTGTTGACCGTGACGGTTTCCTGCTGGCTGGAGCCATCGGCCGAGGTGTAGGCCGCGACGACTGCACGCTGCAGGTTCTCGTAGGTGGTCAGGTAGGCCGAGGCAGACAGCCTGAGCGTGTTGTCGAACAGGTCGGCCTTGTATCCCAGCTCAATGTTGTCGTTGGTCTCCGGGTCGTAGGCGCAGCGCGATACGGTGGCGCAGGTCTCGGAGAAGCCGCCCGACAGGAAGCCCGTCGCATAGCTGAGGTAGAACATCTGGCCGTCGTCGAGCTTGTAGTCGAGCACGGTACGCCAGGTGGTCTCCTCCCACTCGTCGCTGGTGTCGACGTAAGTACCGAAGCTCTCTGGCGGCAGCGGGACCTCACGCCCGTTCCACTGGCGCGGCGTAATGCCGGCGCGGGAAATGTTCTGCGACCGAACGTCACGGCATACGCCATCGACGGTAATCGCGTCCTGAGCCTCGGTGAACTCGTTGCACAGCCCGCCGCCGTCGACCGCGCGGATGAAGTCCTTTTCGTCCTTGCTCAGACGGATGCCGGCGCTGAGGGTGAGGTTGTTGGTGAGCTCGTACTTGCCATCGAAGAACACCGCGTACTCCGTACGGTCCTGCTCGGTGTACTGCAGCTGGTAGTCAAACAGGGAACGTGTATCCAGGCTGACCGTGCCATCACTGCGGACAAAACTGCCCGTTTCGGCATCAAACACTGGAATCAGCGACACCAGACCCACGGAGAAGAAGGCGCGGAAGTTGAACGCGTCCTTGAAGTAGTTGGCACCGGCCACGAAGTTGAACGGACCGTCCAGGTCGGAGGCAAAGCGCAGCTCCTGCTGGAAGGTGAAGCGCTCGGTGTTGCGAGTGGAATCGAACAGGGTCTGGAAGGATTCGCCGGTATAGGTGCTGGGCAGGCGCTGCTGCTCCTCACGATAGCCGGTGATGGACTTCACTTCACCGAGGTCGAGAGCGAGGGTCTGGGTCAGGTACACGCCCGTGGAATCCACCCGGTGCCCCTTGTCCATCTGGATCTCGTCGTTACCGGAAATCAGCGTGCTGAACGGGTCCTTCTGCCCGGACAACTGGATGCCCGGGAAGCCGAGCAGCGTCAGCAGGTCGGACGCGGTGCTTTCGTTCACGCCCGGGGGCGAGTCGGACCGGTCCTTGACGCCCTCGACGATCACGTAGGCGCTGTAGTTGTCGCTAGGTTCCCACAGCAGCTTGGCCTTCGCAGCCAGCACGTTCTTGCCGCCGAGCGGCCCACCGGTGCCGGTGGCGGTGGTGTCCACCTCCGGGGGCAGCGGCGTGCCGGCCGGGATCCCGAACAGGCCCCACAGCGGCACGTTATCCGGGAAGGTCGCCGTGCGCTTGTCGGCCGTGTAGTAGCCGTCGCTGTTGTCGTAGATGCCGGTTAGGCGGAAAGCCATGGTGTCGGTCAGCGGCAGGTTGACCGCCGCCTTCATGGAGGTGACGTTGGCGCCGTTCTGATACTGGCCGTAACTGAACTCGGCCTCGCCGGAGTACTCGCCGATCACCGGCTTCTTAGAAGTTATGGAAATCACGCCGCCGGTGGTGTTCTTGCCGAACAGGGTGCCCTGCGGGCCGCGGTAGACCTCCACCTGCTGCACGTCGAACAGGGTCAGGAACTGCGAGGTCACGTGGCTGAGGACGAACTCGTCCATCAGAAAGCTGACCGGCGCGTCCTGCGTGACCAGGATGATGTTGGTGCCGGTGCCGCGCATGCCGCCACCGGTGGCGTTGAAGCCAGCCGGATTGGACAACACCAGGCCCGGAGTCACGCGGTCGAGTGCGCGCACGTCGTTGATCTGGGTGCGGGCCAGGTCGGTTTCACTGATGGCAGTGATGGAAATCGGGATGTCCTGCTGGGCTTCCTCACGCTTGGTACCCGTGACGAAAATTTCCTCCAGCGTGCCGACCGACGCACGCCCCTCGCCCCCTTCCTGAGACCAGGCGGCACCACTGAACGCGGCGCCTGCGGCACAGGCAAAGAGAACGCTGGAGACGGCACGAGACAATGCATGGGATCTGGTCATGTGACACCCTCGTTGGTTAGTTCGTTTTCCATCGGCATGGGCCGAATCGGCGTTGAATATAGGTGACGCTCCGATGTAAAACAATCATGACTGTTTTTTTCGGCCGGCCTGTCTGATACAGGATGATTTGTCGGGATTAATGCTGTACAGGAGCAATACAAAGGCTTTTGCAGCGCAAGATTAAAACGCAATTCCACAAGGAAACCGCATGACTCCTCCCAGATCGATTGCAGCCTTGTTGCTGGCCCTTGGCGCCAGCCTCCCTGCAGCCACGTCCATGGCAGCAGTGCCTGGCGCGACACCCGACCAACTGTATGCCGAGCACTGCGCCACCTGCCACGAAGGCAACGTGCCGCGCGCTCCGCATGCCGTGAAATTCCAGATACTCGGTCCGGAGACCCTCTACTCCGCCATGACGGTGGGCGTGATGAAGGAACAGGCCGCAGCCTTGAGCGACGACCAGCGGCGAGCGCTGGCGGAACACCTCGGCGGCAGGACGCTTAGGGTCGAAACGGGTGGCCCTACTCCGCCCGCCTGTAGCGGTGACAGCGCGAGGTTCGACCTTGCGCGTCCGCCGACCCTGACCGGATGGGGCATGACGACGGCCAACACGCGCCACGTATCGCAGGAGGTGGCCGGACTGACTGCCCAGGACGTTCCGAAACTTCGTCTCAAGTGGGCTTTCGCCTTCCACGGTGCATCCAGGGCACGCTCTCAGCCGACACTCGCCGGAGGCGCGGTGTTCGTCGGCAGCCAGGAAGGCACGGTCTACGCACTCGACCTGGCCAGCGGCTGTGTGCGCTGGTCCTTCAAGGCGGGTGCGGAGGTCCGCAGTGCGCCAGCCATCGAGTCATGGACACCCGGCGATGAGCAGGCGCGTCCGCGCGTGTTCTTCGGGGACCTCAACGGGGCCGTCTATGGTCTGGAAGCCCTGACCGGCAAGTTGTTGTGGAAGGTCGCCGCCAACGATCACCCGCGAACCACCATCACCGGCAGCCCGCGAGTCCTGGAGGGTCGCGTGTACGTACCGCTCTCTTCCACCGAGTGGGCGTCGGCGGCCGACCCGGCCTACGAATGCTGCACCTTCCGGGGCGGCGTCACGGCCCTCAATGCCGACGACGGATCGGTGGTCTGGCGCAACTACACGATCACCGAGGAGCCCGCACTGACCGGGGACCGCAATTCGGCCGGCGCCCTCCGCCGGGGCCCCGCCGGCGCACCGGTCTGGAACAGCCCGACGCTCGACCCTGAGCGCCGCCGGCTCTATGTGGGCACCGGCGAGGCCTACACGTCCCCCGCAGCGGCCACCAGCGATGCGGTGATTGCTTTCGACATGGATACCGGAAAGCAACTCTGGCACTACCAGTCGATTGCCGGCGACGCGTGGAACATGGCCTGCTTCATCGGTGGCGGACCCAACTGCCCCGAGGAAAACGGTCCGGACCTCGACATCGGCGCGCCGCCCATCCTCGCCCGCCTGGCAGATGACCGTGAAGTCCTGCTGGCGGGCCAGAAATCGGCGCACGTGTTCGCATTGGACCCGGACAACGGCAAACTGCTGTGGCGGGTCAAGCACGGCCGTGGCGGCTTTGCCGGCGGCGTGCACTGGGGCATGGCCTTCGACGGCAAGACACTCTATGCCCCCAACGCCGACACGATTTTCCTGGGGACTGAGCAAGGCGAGGCCAAGCCGGGACTGTTTGCACTCGACCCCGCGGACGGCTCCATCCGCTGGTTTGCACCCAACCCGGACATCTGCCCCGAGGCGCTGAAGCCGGCCTGTGATCCCGGCCTGTCGCCTCCACCCACCTCAATGCCGGGCGTGGTGTTTGCGGGAGCCTTCGATGGCTGGCTGCGCGCCTACCAGGCCGCAACCGGCAAGGTCATCTGGGCCTTCGATACGGTTCGCGAATTCAACACGGTGTCAGGCGAAACTGCCCGGGGCGGCTCGATTGAATCAGCCGGCCCGGTCATCGCCGAGGGTCACGTGCTGGTCAACTCCGGTTACCTGTTCGGCGGCCGGATGCCCGGCAACGTGCTGCTGGTCTTCAACGTGGAGCAACCCTGAGATGTCCACCGGGCAGGACTCCCGGAGCCTGATGTCGGCCGACGTTCAGGCCTGCCCCTACGGTTACTACCGGCAGTTGCGCGAGGCTGCCCCGCTCTACCGGATGCCGGACACCGGGTTCTGGCTGGTAACCTCCTTCGAGCTGGCCCGCGAAATCATTCGCCAGCCTGACCTGTTCGCCAGCGGGGTCAGTCCCATGGCCTTGCGGCCGGGCGGTGTGCCGGCAGCGGTCATCGACGTATTCGCCAACGAGGGTTGGCTGCCCAAGGCGTCCTGTTCCACCTCCGACCCGCCGGCGCATACCCGGGTGCGCAGTTTCCTCGAGCCGCTGTTCACCATGAAGCGCATGCGCGAGATCGCACCATTGATCGAGCGAACCGTGGAGGAATTGGTGCGGGACTGGCCCGACCGCCAAGAGGTGGAGTTCGTCTCGGCGTTCGCTCATCCGTTACCGATGATCGTCATCGCCGAACTGATCGGCGTCCCGCCCGACAACCTGCCCCGTTTCAAGGCCTGGTCGGATGCCATCGTCGAGCCCTTCAGCATGATGGTTTCCGAGGAGCGGGAGGTGGAATGCGCGCGCCTGGTGGTCGAAATGCAGCACTACTTCAAGGCCATGCTGGAAGAGCGGGCCAGGCACCCGGCGGCTGACCTGCTCACCACCGTCGCGCAGTCGTCAGCTCCGGACCGTCAGGGTTTCGACCTTGCCGAGCAGCTGACCATCCTGACCATCGACCTGCTGGCCTCCGGCAACGAGACCACCACCGCCGCTATTGCCTCTGGCCTCAAGCTGCTGGCCGAGGATCCAGCAACCCACGCCACACTACGCGCAGATCCCGAACGGCTGGAGAATTTCTGCGAGGAAGTGCTGCGCCTGGAGTCGCCCGCGCAGGGGATGTTTCGTAGGGTCACTCGCGATACCGTCCTCGGCGGGCAAGCACTCCGTGAGGGTGAGCTGATCAGCCTGCGTTTCGGGGCCGCCAACCGCGATCCGGGACAGTTTCCGGATCCGGATCGCATCGACCTCGACCGACGCCCGGCAGGCAAGCATCTCGCCTTCGGGATCGGTCGCCATCACTGCATCGGCGCCCAACTCGCGCGGCAGGAACTGTTGAGCTCCTTCCGCAGGTTGACGGGGCGTTATCGCCGCATCTCGATGGCACCCTGTCGCCCCACACCGGAGTACCAACCCAGCTTCTTCGGCCGCAACCTGCGCGAACTGTACCTGGTGCTGGAGGCCTGAGTCAGCGCTTCGGCAGGGCCCAGGCGACGACCTCATCCCCGGCCGGTGACTGAAACCACATATGGTGGCCGGTCACCATGACCAGGAACTGTCGCCCGGCTGCCTCGTAGGTGACAGGCGTGGCCTGCCCACCCGCCGGCAACTCATCCCGCCACAGCATCTCGCCCGACTCCAGGTCGAAAGCGCGGATGACGTTGTCCATGGTCGCGGCGATGAACACCAGGCCGCCGGCCGTCACCACCGGACCTCCCAGGTTCGGGGTACCCAGGTTCCACTCGAAGCTGATCGGCAGCTGGTCCTCGATGGAACCCAGCGGCACCCGCCAGCGAATCTCGCCGTCCGCCAGGTCGACGGCCACCAACTCGCCCCAGGGCGGCTTGACGCAGGGCGCGCCCCAGGGGGACAGCAGCCAGTATCGATGCACTCCGTAGGGCGTGCCCTCCTGCGCAGCAATGTCCTTGCCATTTTCGAGGGTGATCCCGGTAACCCCAGGAATGTCCTTGCGGGGGATGAGCTGGACGACCTGCGGCACCCGATTGAGGTTGATGACCATCAGCTGGCGCCGAGGATCGTAACCGGGCCCGCCCCAGTTGGCCCCACCCGCGTTACCCGGCACCAGCAGGGTGCCAGCGCCCGTCGTGGGCGGCGTGAAGATGCCCTCGGAGCGCAGACTCGAGATCAGGTCTCGACACTTGCCGCGATCCCAGAAGGTGAAGCCCCAGGCTTCATCCGGGCTCAACGAGGTCGGCACCAGCGGCTCCGGCTTCACCGGCCAGGGCTGAGTGGGCGACAGCCACTCCCCGGGCAGCGCCCCCTGGGCCGCCGGACGCTCCTCCACTCCGAAGACCGGCTCACCGGTGGTGCGGTCGAGCACGAAGACGAAACCCTGCTTGGTGTTCTGCACCACGGCAGGGATCACCTTGCCATCCTTGCGCAGGTTCACCAGCAGTGGCGGCGAGGACACGTCGTAATCCCAAATGTCGTGGTGGATCATCTGGAAATGCCAGCGCACCTTGCCGGTCGAGGCATCCAGCGCCACCAGCGAACTCGAGTACAGGTTGTCGCCCTTGCGCTCACCGCCCCAGAAATCGGGAGAGGCCGAGCCCACCGGCGCATAGATCAGGATCAAATCAGGGTCGGCCACCATGGTCGACCAGACGTTGGCCGCACCCGTACGCAGCGCGCTGTCATCCGCCCAGGTTGCATAGGCAGGATCGGCTGGGTCGCGCGGGATGGGATCGAAGCGCCAGCGCAGTTCGCCGCTGCGGGCATCCAGCGCGAACACGGTACCCGGCGGCGCGTCGGTGCGGAGGTTGTCCATGACGAAGCTGCCAAGCACCACCAGGCCGTTGACCACCAGCGGTGCCGAGGCGAACTTGACCTCGCCCTTCCAGCGCGATGGCCGGTCCCAGGTGACGCCGACTGAGCCACCGTCGCCGAATCCAGCGCAGGCCTTACCGGTGCGGGCATCGATGGCGTACACCCGGCCGTTGCTGGCGCCCATCAGGAGGCGCAACTTGCAGGCCGCCCCGTCCGCGGCCTCGGGATCCAGCCACTGCGAGACCCCCCTGCAGTTGTACTGGAAGGGCATCGTTTGATCGAGCTTGTAGCCGGGATCGAACACCCAGCGTTCCTGGCCGGTGGCAGGATCCAGCGCGATCACCCTGTTGAAGGGGGTGCAGAACACCAGGTTGCCGGCGGCGATGATCGGCGTGGTCTGGGTCGAGCTGTTAGCGATGAGGTCCTTGCCTCGCCTGGCCATTTCACCCGTGGAGTAGCGCCAGGCCACCTCGAGGTCATCGACGTTGTCCCGGGTGATCTGGCTGGCCGAGGAGTATCGCGTACCACCGGCGTCCCCACCGTAATGCGACCACGTGGCCGGCGCAGCGCTGGCCACGGAGACGACCAGGCCCAACAGGGATCCCATCCAGCGGCTCGAAAAAATCACGCCGTAATCACCGGAATCAGGGGCTCGATATGCGGCTCACCCGCGAGGCAGGCTAAGCCGTGCGGCGCCATTGCCAGGTGAAAGGGCGCATTCGCGTAGCGCTTGTAGGTGTCCTTGTCCCTGAAGCCCTGCATGATCACGAACTCATGGGCGTCCGCCGTTGCCAGCAGCTCAAAAAAGCTGACTCCCTCGATTTCCCGGAGGGTGTCCTCCCTCAACTTGAGAATCAGTTCGATGAACGTCGAACGCTTTTCTGGTTTAATGTTGACTCTCAAGTAATAAGCATACCCTGTTGTTTTCATTATCATACTACTTTGCGAGCCGAGGCGGTGCTGCCGCCCAGCGTGTTTCGGATGGCCTCCTCGATCCGGGCCAGGCTGGGCACGTAGTACTGCTCGAGGTCAGGGGCCGCCGGCACCGGCGTATGCGGCGCGGTCACCTTGACCGGGGCGGCCTGCAGCGCGTCGTAGGCCTCACAAGCCGCCAGGCTGACCAGCTCCGAAGCAAAACTGCACACAGGGTTGCATTCGTCCACCGCCACCAGCCGGCCGGTCTTTTGTACGCTGCCCAGAATGGTTGCCGTATCAAGGGGTGAGATGGTCCGCGGGTCGACCACCTCCACCCGGATGCCCTCCCCGGCCAGCTTGTCCGCCACCTGATTGGCCAGCGTCACCATGCGGGACAGCGCGACCACGGTGACGTCTGATCCCGGGCGGGTGATGGCCGCCTGGCCGAAGGGAATGGTGTAAGACTCGTCCGGCACCTCGCAGGCATCGAGGTACATGGCCTTGTTCTCGCAGAAGATCACCGGATCGTCATCACGGATGGCCGTGGTGAGCAGGCCCTTGGCATCGTAAGCGTTAGAGGGCAACACCACCTTGATGCCGGGCACGTTGGCCAGCATGTTGTAGAGCGACTGCGAATGCTGGGGTCCGGTGCCGAGCCCGGCCCCAGTCATGGTCCTGATCACCACCGGCACCCGGGCCTTGCCGCCGAACATGTACCGGAACTTGGCGATCTGGTTCAGGATCTGGTCGAAGCAGACGCCGATGAAATCGATGAACATCAACTCTGCCACCGGCCGGAGCCCGGTCAGCGCAGCGCCACCGGCCATGCCGATAATGGCGGACTCGGTAATCGGGGTGTCGATCACCCGCCTCCTCCCGAACTCGGCTGCCAGGCCAGCGGTGACGCCGAAGGTGCCTCCGGCGGCCTCCTCGACACCGCTGCTGCCGCCCAGTCCACCGACGACGTCTTCACCGATCACCACGACCCGCGGATCACGGCGCATCTCCAGCTTGAGCGTCTCGTTGATCGCATCACGGATGTTTTTCTGCGGCATGTCAGTAGCTCCCGTAAACGTCGGTATAGAGCTCCGGAGCCAACGGTTTCGGCGCTGCCTTGGCTACGTCCACGGCCTCGTCGATGATCTCGCGCAGCTCCTCGTCGATCTCACGCAACTCCTCGACACCCAGCCCGAACTCACGGGTCGCCCGCTCCTCGAACTTCGGCAGCGGATCGCTGGTTTTGCGCAGTTCGTCAACCTCCCCTTTCTTGCGGTAGGTCTGCATATCTCCCTCGAAATGCCCATACCAGCGCATGGCGACGGCCTCGATGGAACTGGGCCCCTCCCCGTCCCGGGCCCGCCGAACCGCCTCGGCCATTGCGTCGTAGACCGCAAAAAAATCGGTACCGTCCACCTTGACCGCGGGCATACCGAAACCGCCCGCACGACGCGTAATGTCCCCGCCTCCCAAGTGCCAGCTGGCACCTGAGAACTCTGCATACCCGTTGTTCTCATACATGAAGATCATGGGCAGCTTGTGAACGGTTGCCATGTGCATGGACTCGAACACCGTGCCCTGGTTGGAGGCACCATCGCCGATGAAGGCAAGTGCAACGCCTCGGTTGCCGAGCACCTGCGCGGTCAGAGCCGCGCCGATTGCAATCGGCGGCGCTCCGCCCACGATGGCGTTAGCTCCCAACATACCCTTGTTCAGGTCGGCCATGTGCATGGACCCGCCCTTGCCGTTACAGAGCCCGCCCTGCTTGCAGTAGATCTCCAGTAGCAGGCCCTCGATGTCGCAGCCCTTGGCAATGCAGTGACCGTGTCCACGGTGGGTGCTGCCGATGTAATCGGTATCCTGCAGGTGCATGCAGGCACCGACGGCGATCGCCTCCTCGCCGCAGTAAAGGTGAACGAAACCGGGCACCGTCCCTGCCTGAACTTCGCGACGCATACGCTCCTCGAATTCCCGGATCGCCCGCATGCGTCGGTAGGCGTCCAGCAACATGATCGGATCGTAGCTCACGAACACACTCCTGCAAGTAACCCTGCACAGACTATAGGGCAGACACTCGTTAATAAACAATCATGACTGTTTTTTTGCAGCTGCCGACTCCCACAGCGCAGTTCTCAGCCTGCACAGCTGGCAAGCTGCATCGAACTGGATCTGGCTGACCCTGCCCCCCGACGCGCGGTAAGCCTCGAGCAGCAGGGCTTTCTCGCCATCCTCAAGGTGGTGCGCGTTGGCGTACTCGGCCAAGTCGACTGCAACTTCACCTACGCCGGCATATTCCCAATCGACCAGGCGCAGCGCGGAATGATCACCGACCAGGAGGTTCCGGTGGTGCGGATCGTTGTGGCAAAGCCCGACCACGGCTCCTGCCTCGAGAGCATCCAGGCAGGACTCCGTTACGGGATCTGGCTCCGCGGCCAGATCAGCGAGGGTTCGGCGCATGGTCAGCCGCCTGACCCCGGCTGGCAGAACGCGCGCGTGCAGACTGGCAAACAGCACCGCGACGCGCCGCAGGTTGTCGGCGTCGCGAGCCTCTTGCTGACTCCAGTGCCTGCCGGGTATCCACTCGGTGACCAGCCAACCGGCCACGGGATCCGACAACAACACGGCCGGGGAAATCGGAAAGGCAGCACGGAGCGCGGCCAACTCACTTTGACGATCCGCGCCCAGCTGCAGCGCTGACGGCCCGCCGATCCGGACGGCGAGGGGACCGCAAGCGGTTAGTAGTCGCCAGACACTATTGCAGACGCTGCCCTCGAGCTTCTCGGCCGTACAGAGTTCGGCCTCGAAGCGCTCCCCCAACACCGCGGCCAACGCCGGCGGCAATGAGTCGGACGTGTTCACCTGAGTGATTGACGCCAGCTGCGATAACCAGCCGCAGCCAACAGCGAGTAACAGAAATACAGCCCTGCGGTGAGCCACAGCGCCTGATTCACAACCATTGCAGCGACGACCAGGTCGACGACAATCCACCACAGCCAGGATTCCAGGCGCTTGGTGGCAGTGAGCCAGGTGGCAAGCAAGGAGCCGAGCGTGGTGACTGCATCGAGCCATGGCGCGGC
>JAURMS010000130.1 GCA_030830595.1 Gammaproteobacteria bacterium
CTCGGCCAGGTACATCAGGATGGCACCCGACTCGAAGATCGGCAGCGCCCCCCCCGGGGCATCGTGATCGACCATCGCAGGAATCTTGTTGTTGGGCGACACGGCAAGGAATGCGGGATCGAACTGCTCGCCGCGTGTGATGTCGACCGGCGTGACGCGATACGGCAGGCCACACTCCTCGAGCATGATCGCCGCCTTGAAGCCGTTGGGCGAAGGATAATAGAACAGCTCGATCATGCAGCCTCAATGATCCGATAACCGGCCCGGGGGAAGTGCACGATCACGTCACCGGTTTCGGTGGTGTGGCGCCGGATGGCGACCTCGGATTCATTGAGCGTGACCAGTTCGCCCTCGACCGGAATGCGGCCATAGTCGTCGGGGGTGACGCTCACCTGCGCACCGGCCGCAAGCCCCAGTGGGTCGTCAGCCAGGACGCCGGCCGGCGGCAGCGGCTCTGCGGCCCGCGCTGCGTCCAGCGCCGCGGACGCCTCCAATTCACTGCGGTGACCCTGACCAATGCCCTGCATGCGCTGTTCCCAGGCCCGCAGTGCCGCGAACGGTTCCAGCAGGCGGGCCGCATCACCGATGTTGCCGCGGGCCATCCAAACCGGAAAGTAGGCATTGACGTCCGCCCAGCCGGGGCGATCGCCCAACAGGTAGGCACGGCCATCCTCCAGCATGGACTCGACGAGCACGAGGTTGGCGCGCAGCTGGGTATACAGGTGTGGGATGTCCTGCTCCAGCCGGTCGAAATCCATGAAGTTGAAGAACCCCTTACGGTCCTCGATCACCTCGGTCGGGATGAGGGACTTGTTCAGCCCCATTGAGAGTCCAGCGCCGGGGTCGAAGAAACTGCGGTCACTCCACGCCCCCAGCGCCATCGCCAGCCCGGCGCTGCCGCCGGGGAACAGGCTGGGCTCGGGGTGGCGCCGCTCGAGTTCCCGGGCGATGAGCCGGGTATCGCAGTAGATATCCGCGCCCGCTTGCAGCACTGGAACCTTACGATACCCCCCGGTCAGCGGCATCAGCGCCGGCCTCGGCATGACCATGGGCAACTGCACAGAGGACCAGGACAGACCCTTGAGGCCGAACACGAGCCGGATCTTCTCGGCAAAGGGCGACGGATCGTGATGATGCAGGATCAGGTCTGCCATATGTCCCGACTCTACACCGCCTCCGCGCAAAAAAACAGTCAAGCCTGTTTATTTTATCGGCTGCCATCCTGTAACCTTGAAAGGTGGTGAGAACCGGGCAAGATGGGAGTCACAATGGACGCGCAAACCGTTGAAAGGCTGAAGGCCGGCATGCGCTACGAGGCGGATCGGACTGCTCCGCCTGAGGGTTTTCCCAAGCTGCCGGTGATCCCCGGCGGGCGATATACGGACCCCGAATTTCAGGCGCTGGAGCGTGAGTTTCTCTGGCGCCGTGCCTGGCTTTACGCCTGCCACCTCGACGAGATTCCCGAGCCTGGTAGTTTCTACCTGTTCCGTAGGACCGGCTCGCCGATCCTGGTTGTCCATGGCAAGGACGGCGTGGTCCGGGCCTTCTACAACACCTGCCGTCACCGCGGGGCGCCGTTGGTTAAAACCTGCACCGGCAAGGTGGACGGACTGGTCTGCGGTTACCACGGCTGGACCTACTCGCTCGACGGCAAGCTGATGAACCTGCGTGACAAGCGCGATTTCGTCGACCTGCGCATGGACGACTACCCACTCGTGCCGGTGCGCTGCGAGCGCCTCGGCAACTGGATCTTCGTCAACGAGGATCCGGATGCAGAGCCCTTGTTGCAGCACCTGGGTCGCATGCCCGGCTACCTGGAGCAGATCCAGCCCGATCAGGTTCGCCACGTCGATCGCCGCTCGTATCCGGTGAAGTGCAACGTCAAGGTGCTGCTGGATGCCTTCATGGAGGTGTATCACCTCAAGTCGATCCACCAGAACACGGTGGATCGGTTCCTGGATCACCGTGGCACCAGCATCACCCTGTGGCCACGGGGGCATTCGCTGATGATCACCCCCAACCGGCGGCCCGACTGGCAGGATCCCGGCACCAAGGGCATGCGCAGGATCGAGACGGCGACGGAAATCACCCTCTCGAACAACCCCTCGTTCATGTTCTATCCCAACCTGGTCACGCCGGTCGACGCCACGGGCAACCCGTTCCTGCTGTTCTGGCCCACCGGCGACCGGGACATGGAAATCGAGGTCATCTGGTTTGCCCCGGACTGGGGTGACGGAGTGCTCGACCCACTCTGGGAAAAGCGCATCAGCAATTTCGAGCGGATCCTGGAAGAGGACACCCAGTTCGCGGGGCAGATTCAGGAGTCGGTGGAATCTCAGGCGTTCCGCGGCGTGACCCTCAATTATCAGGAACGTCGCATCTATCACTGGCACGAGGAACTCGACCGCCGCATAGGACCGGAACGGATCCCTGAGCACCTGCGGGTTCAGCCGGTGTTGTCGGACTGGATCGAGCGCTGACCGATGGCTGGCATCACCTCGCTAGGCTGTTTCCTGCCGAGGTTACGACTGGCCCGGGCCACCATCGCCGAAGCCATGGGCTGGTTGGGCCAGGGCAAGGCACGGGTCAAGGGCGAGATCGCAACCTGTAACTGGGATGAGGACAGCCTCACCCTGGGAGTCGAGGCAGCGCGCATCGCGCTCGCCGGGGCGCCCTCCTCCGACCTCGACTCGCTGGTTTTTGCCTCGACCACGGCACCGTTCGCCGATCATGCGAATGGAGTCATCCTGGCTACGGCCCTTGGCCTGAACACCTCGCTGCGGGTGAGCGACACCGGCGGGTCGCAACGCGCAGGCACCAGCGCCCTGGCGGCCGCGCTCGCCGCCGCTGACCGTGGCACTCCCTGCCTCGTAGTAGCCTCAGACCAGCGACTCGCGAGGCCTGGCAGCCCTCAGGAACTGCAGTACGGTCACGGCGCCACCGCGGCGCTGGTGGGCGGCGGAGCGGGCCTCGCGGAATTCGTCGGCGCAGAGCACCTGGCGGCAGACTTCGTCGACCATTATCGTGAGAGCGGTGCCAGCTTCGATTACGCCCTCGAGGATCGCTGGGTGCGGGAAGCGGGCTGGAACCCGCTGGTGAGCCAAACCGTTGGCAGGCTGCTGGGAAGGCTGGGCCTGCAGGCTGCCCAGATCGACAGGGTTGTGCTGGCCTGCCCTGCGGCCACCGCACGGGGCGTACTGAAGGCGACGGGCTTGCGCGCGGAAGCCCTGGTCCCGGACCGTACCGGGGAATTTGGCGACATCGGCTGCGGCCATCCCCTGCTCCTGCTGGCCACGGCGCTCGAGTCTGCTGCAGCAGGCGAGCATGTGCTGGTGATCGGCTTCGGCCAGGGCGTGGATGCCATCCTGCTGAGGGCCACCGGTCAAGGTCAGGCAGGAGGCTTCGGGCTGGCAGAAGCCGCGGCGGCACGGCGCGAGGAGACCCATTACACGCGCTTTCTTTCCCATCAGGGCTTGCTGCCCGTGGAGTTCGGCATGCGCGCAGAGCGCGACAACCGAACCGCACAGACCGTGGCCTGGCGTAAGCATGAGGTCGTCACCGGCTTTACGGGCGGTCGCTGCCGACAGTGCGGCGCACTGCAATTCCCGCTCTCGCGGGTTTGCGTCGCACCGGACTGCCGAGAGACGGATACCCAGGAGCCGCTGAGGCTCGCCGAACTACCAGCGCGCATCAAGACCTTCACCGAAGACTGGCTGGCCTACTCGGCGCGTCCACCCCTGGTCTACGGCAACGCCCAGTTCGAGGAGGGCGGCAACGTGTTCATGGAATTCACCGACTTTGCTCCCGGCGAGGCAAGGGTCGGCGGTCCCGTCCGGTTCATGTTCCGGATCAAGGACCTCGACAGCCGGCGCGGCTTCCGTCGTTATTTCTGGAAGGCCGCTCCCGGCCTGGAGCGCTGACATGGCACGCGGCATCAGTGACAAGGTGGTGATCCTCGGCATGGGCTGCAGCCGCTTCGGTGAGCGCTGGGACTGCGGCCCGGAGGACCTGATGCTGGAGGCGTTCCAGGAGGCCGTCGCCGATGCGGGCATCGAGCGTGACCAGCTGGAGGCCGCCTGGCTGGGCGTTTTTTATGATGAGCAGAACGTCTCGAAATCCGCCCTGCCCCTCTCCATGGCGCTGCGCCTGCCCAATATCCCCGTCACCCGGGTAGAGAACCTGTGCGCCACCGGCACCGAGGCCCTGCGTGGCGCGGCCTACGCCGTGGCCGCGGGCGCCTGCGACTTCGCCCTGGCCATGGGCGTGGAAAAACTCAAGGACACCGGCTTCGGCGGCCTGCCAGAGCGGACCAAGGGCACCTTCGAGGACCTTTGGCAGCCGGGCTTCACGCCACCCGGCGCCTTTGCGCAGCTGGCGGCGGCCTACGCGGCCAGACATGGCATCCCCATGGATCGCCTGAAAAAGGCGATGGCCCATGTCTCGGTGAAAAGCCATGCCAACGCGGTGACCGCCGAGAAGGCCCATTTACGCAAGGCCATCACCGAACAACATGTGCTCGAGGCACCGATGATCGCCTACCCGCTGGGCACCTTCGACTGCTGCGGCGTCTCCGATGGTGCAGCCTGCGCCATCGTCACCACCCCGGAGAAGGCGCGCGCACTCGGCCGGCGCGACGCCGTAGCCATCAAGGCCATGCAGTTGGTGCCCTCCAACGGCGTCGAGCTTTCCCACTCTTCCTGGGATGGAGCGCACACCCCGACCACTAGTGAGGCCGCAAGGCGAGCCTATGCCGAGGCTGGCGTTCGGAATCCACGACGGGAGATTTCCCTGATGGAGGTGCACGACTGCTTCTCCATCACCGAGCTGGTCCTGATGGAAGACCTGGGCATGTCCGACTCGGGCAAGGCACCCGACGATATCCTTGACGGACGCTATGACCGTGATGGTCGCACGCCTTGTCAGACCGACGGTGGGCTCAAGTGCTTCGGCCACCCGGTGGGCGCCTCGGGCCTGCGCATGGCCTACGAGGTGTACACGCAGCTGAGTGGGCGGGCAGGCACGCGCCAGCTGGCCTCGCCCAGCCTCGGCCTCACCCACAACCTCGGCGGCATACCCAATCGCAACGTGGCCAGCGTGTCGATCCTCGGCTTGCTGGGCTTATAGGGGGACCCATGGCTGACACGCTCTTTACCCGCACCCCGCGCGACGAACTGCCCGAGGGTTTTCGTCCTGCCTGGGACATGTTGAACAAGCTGACGGGGGAACCGACCTTCATCGAAGTCTTCGGGCAGGCACCGGAGCTGGTCAACCTGGTGATGAGCGAGTTCTACATGAAGACCTTCTTCGGTGGACGGGTGGAGCAGCGCTACAAGCAGCTGGTCCGGTTACGGCTCTCCATCGTCCACGGCTGCCGCACCTGCAACAAGCAGAACGTGCCCGGTGCCCTGGAGGCAGGCGTCAGCCAGGCGCAGGTGGATGCCATGATCGAGGGGCGCTACCCGGGTGCACTCTTCACGCCTGCTGAACAGGCCGTGCTGGAATACGCTGACCAGATGGTGCTGACCAACATGAACGGCCAGGTGGGCCCTGAGTTGTTTCATCGGTTACGGGAGCACTTTTCCGAGCCGGAAATCCTGGAGCTCGGCGTGGTGATGGCCATCGTCGCCGGCATGGCCAAGCTGTCCTTCCTGCTCAACCTGGTCGAGAAGGAAGACTACTGTCCATTCGTTCCCGGCTAGAAGTTCACCAGCGCGCCGCCGTCGACTCGCAGGCCGAAGCCGCTCACGAAGGCCGCCTCGTCAAGCGCCAGGAACAACGCACAGGCCGCTACATCATCGGGTTGACCTAGACGGCCCACCGGCGCCTTCTGTTCCCAGTGTTCCCGGAAGCCCGGCGCCTCCAGGAACGGCCTCGTCATATTGGTCACGATCACGCCCGGCTCGAGATAGTTCACCGTGATGCCCAGCGGGCCAAGGTCGACCGCCATGCACTTGGAGAGCCCGGCCACGGCGTGCTTCGAGGCCCCATAGGCGGCGAGACCCGGGCCACCGATTTCCGACATCACGGATCCCAGGTTGATGATCCTGCCCCCGCCACGTTGTTTCATGGCGCCGACGGCGGCCCGCGAGATGCGGAATACGCTGCGCAGGTTGACGTCGAGCGTCCTGTCCCAGAGTTCGTCGGTCAACTCTTCAAACGCGGCACTGGGGGCAATGCCGGCATTGTTGACCAGGATATCGAGACCACCGAAGTTTTTCGTAGCGGCCTCGACAAGCCGCTGAGGCGCATCGGCATCGGTCACATCGCACTCGAGACAGTGGCAGGCTTCCTGTCCAGCATAGGTCTGGACCAGTCCCGAGCCCGGCCGATCCACCACGACTCCCTGCGCACCCTCCGCGAGAAAGCGCCGCGCGACTGCCTCACCGATGCCGGTGGCCGCACCCGTGACGATCGCCACCTTGCCCGTCAGCCTGCCCTGGCTGTTTTTCATGATGTGCTCCCCTGGTCATGCGCATCCAAAAAGAAAGGCCGGCTTGCGCCGGCCTTTCCATCGACTCGAAAGTCCCGGGATCAGCGGCTGCTGCCGAACTTGGCCCCGAACTCCAGCCCGAAGCTGACCGGTGCACCCCACTGGGTGTGCGTCCACAGCTCCGCCACCGACTGCGAGGCGATGCGATAACGCTCATCCAGCAGGTTCTTGCCGAAGGCTCGCACGAAGTAACGGTCCTCGGCATCGGTATAAGTCACCGACAGGTTCACCAGCGTCTTCTCGTCCAGGTAGGCGTCGAACTCACGGCCGGCCGCCGAGATGTAGAAGAGGTTTTCTGCCTCGTAGTACACCTCGCCCGCGATCGCCAGCGAGCCATTCGCCAAGTCCATCGTGTAGACGCCCTGCACCGCACCGCTGCGCTTGGGGGAACGCGGCACCGGCAGACCCGAGAAGTCGCCCACGAACTCCAAAATCGTGCCACCGCTTACGGGATCGACCAAGCTCGGCTGGTTGATTCTGAAGGTGTCGTACTTCGCATCCAGGAACGAGGCCTGGGCACGGACCTGGAAATTGTCCGTGAGCAGCGCCTGCATCTCGATCTCCAGGCCCTTCGAGGTCACTTCTGCAGCGTTATAGAACACTGTTTCCTGGAACTCGCTGGTTTGGCCTTCCCGAGTAACCGAGGTGATGATGTTCACAGCCCGCTGGGCGTCTTCGTATTCCGTCAGGAAGATGGTCGGATTCAGGCGGAAGCGACCACTGGGCGACTCATATTTGAAGCCCAGCTCGTAATTGGTAGCAAACTCCGGGTCTACCGGACGGGTCAAGGCCGGAACCATCAGGCCGCTGGTGCCAGTCTGGTCGTTGTATCCACCGGCTTTGTAACCCCGACTGACGGTCAGGTAGGAAAACAGGGATTCGCTGTATTGATAGGAGCCCGTCACACGCCAGCTGTTTTCAGACCACGTACGGCTCAGGTTGTCAAAACCGGGAGTCTGGTCATTGACGTAAAAGCCGCCGGGATATTTCTTGAAGTTGCTGGCCTGGATTGCCGAACTAAAGTCAGTCCAGTCGAGGCTGCCGTTGGCCAGGTTGTCATCCAGCAGGTCAAAGGCAACCTGCGTGCGACCCTCCCAGGACCGCTCGTCGCGGGTGTAGCGCAGGCCGGCGCCGAGCGTGAACTTGTCGCTGAGCTGCCAAGTCACGTCAGCGAAACCCGCCAGCGACTCGGAATCCTGCGCGTTACAGAGGATAGACGGACTGTTGTTGAACAGCTGCGGGGGCAGGCCCAGCGCGCCAAAGTCCACGATCATGTCCACGAAGCCGAGCACCTGGACCACGCAGAAGGCCGCATCGTTGGTCTGCTGGAAGGCGCCGACCACGTAGTTGAAGGCGCCATCGTTGTTGGAGGCCAGGCGGACCTCGAACTGGGTGGTCTCACGCGTGGTGTCGCGTGTGGCGTCGAACAGCGACAGCACCGAGCCATCGACCGTGTTGACCGGCGCAGCACCCGTATAGGTGTTGGGCAGGTGCTCGTCCTGGTCGCGCTTGCCAGCGACCGCAAACAGGGTGTGGCTGCCCAGGTCCCACTCGAGGTTGGCATAGATGCCATCCACATCAATGCGCTGGCCCTTCTGCATATCGATCAGGAAGCCCGAGCGCTGCGAGGAGGCCATGTTGTCCAGCGGGTCGCCGGAGGGCCGCGTCACGCCCAGGGCGTTCCACAGGTACGGGCCATCCGGCGGCGTGTCGTTGTAGGACGGTACGGCATCCGACTTGTCGCGCATGTACTCGTACTGCAGCAGGACGGTGACATCCTCGGAGGGATTCCACTGGGCCTTGATGCGGCCGTTGACGACGTCGTCCCCGCCGATGCTCTGGCCAGCGCCGAAGCCCTCGCCAGAGGTGTCGGTGATGCCGGGGATCGGGTCTGCGGTGAAGGTCACCAGCGGGCCGTAGTCGGCACCCAGCTTGTAATAGCCGTCGGACTTGTTGTACGAGGCGGCAACGCGCACCGAGAAGACGTCCTCGATCAGCGGCAGGTCCACAGCAGCCTGCACGCGCTCGGTGTTGAAGCTGCCATAGCTGAGGCGCAGGTCGGCGCCGAACTCGCTCATATTCGGCCGCTTGGTGCGGATCTGCACCGCGCCACCGGTGGTGTTCTTGCCGAACAGCGTGCCCTGCGGACCGCGCAGCACCTCGACGCTTTGGATGTCGAAGGTATCGAGCAGCTGGGTCTGGACCGACGGCATCACGAAGTCATCGACCTGCACGCCGACCGGCGAGTCCTGGTAGACGATGATGTCGGTGACGCCGACGCCGCGCATGGCGAAGGACGCCGCGTTGAAGGCGGTGATGCGCGAAGCGGAGAAGCCGGGCACCGACGCGGCGATGGCCGAAATATCCTTGGCCACGAACTGGTCGATCTGGGTGGCGGTCACGGCGGTCACCGACACCGGCGTGGTCTGCAGGTCCGTCTCGGACGCACTACGCGTCGCGGTGACCATGACCTCTTCGAGTGTTGCGGGAGCACCCTCTTGGGCCAGCGCCACGCCGCTGAAACCGACTGCGGATGCACTGGCGAAAACGGCGGCCTTCAGCGAACGGGCGACGGCCTGCCTCAAAGCGATGGACATAAATTCTCCCTCCGGGGGATTGGTCTTGGGGAAACAACAGTTTAGGCCCACAAATAAAAAAGTCAAAGCTTCCGGTTTTCCGAATGGAATTTTTGCGACGCGGGAGCGCTGAATTTGACATATTCAAAAGGTCTGGTGCCCTTCTGGCCACTCGGACTGGATGCGTGGCACTCGTTTGTCTCTAATAAGCAACAACCTGTCGGTCTCTCCTTACAAAACAAA
>JAURMS010000131.1 GCA_030830595.1 Gammaproteobacteria bacterium
ATTTCTCGCCATCTGGCCCCAGCATGCTGTTGACCTCGCCGAAGGGCGTGGCCCGCAGCACCCGCGGCATGGAGGACGGCACTTCCCGGCCCCGGCCGTCCAGCAGTCCTCGCAACTCGTCGAGGCCTCGATCGGCGGCCTGTGTATCGGGCTCATCCAGGCACAGATGCAGCGAGGCGGCGACCTCATCCAGGTAGCCTCTGCCAGAGAGCGCCACCTTGGCGGCCGCCTTGACGCCTCGCAATCCGCCCCCCGCAGCCCCCGCGACTTTACCGAGGGCCTGCGCCCCCTCGGCCAGCCTGGCGCGCTTGAGCCTGACGCGCTGCATGCCGGCATCGAAGCCAAAGGACTCAGTCACCAGGCCCCGGCGACCGACCTCGCACATGAACTCGAGCATAGGCTCCACTGCATCGAAGCCGGCGGAGAGGTAGGCGGTGGCGGGCAGGCGGGGGATCAGTCGCAGGCTGGCTGTGACCTTCACCCCCAGCGCCCCGCAGTCACCCGTGAAAGCCGCGCTGAAATCGGGGCCGAACTGGCGAAAAAATGGCGTACCTGACCTTTTGGCATGGGCACCGAGGCGCGCCAGCGAGCCGTCCGCCAGGACCACGTGGAGCCCGAGCAGGCTGTCGGCGACCGGTCCGTGACGCGCTGCACCCATGAACATCGCGCCCTGGGACAGCCCCCCTCCGACCGTCGCCCTGATCCCCGACAGGGTTCCCCAGGACGGTACGCGCAGCCCGTGGGGTTCGAGATAGGCGTCCAGCGCCTTCCAGGTGACGCCACATTCCACCGTGACGAACCCGTCGGTGGTTGACACCTCCAGGACCCTGTCCAGCGCCGACAGGTCCAGGCAAATAGCGGCCCGCCCCGACCCAAGGTAGCCACGGGTATAGGACATCCCGCCCCCACGCGGCAGCAATGCAACCCCGTGCGCTGCGCAGGCCCGAACCACTGCCTGGACAGCCTGGATGTCCGGGGGACGGGCGACAGCCAGCGGAGCGGGCCCTACGTCGTGGACGTCCTGGCCGAAAAACCGCCGCTCCTCATCGTCCGTCAGGACGTTGTCCGGACCCAAAACATCCCTGAGGGAACCGATAAACTCGTCCAGTGCCAAGCTTGAGGACACAGCCCTGTTCATGGGGGCATTATTTGGCGGGAGGCTACCGACGACAACCCTGTCGCTCCGGTTTGACACCCCTCGACCGTTCAAGTAGTTTTTCGCAGCGCAAAAATCACCTTGTGCGGATACCCCTGACAGTCAAAGCGAGGCCTGTATGGTCGTTGAAATGAGTGCCTACCGGGCGCTGGCATTGCAGTTGACCTGCCATGCCGTCAACGATTGCCCGGACCGGGCGGCGGCCAGGGCCAGAATGCTCGACAATTCCGCCCGGATTGACCGGGCCATCGGCGGTTCCAAGGCCTTCCTGGGCCAGGACCTGAAGTTGGTGGTCCTGCCGGAGTATCTGCTCACCAGCTATCCGCTCGGCGAACCCATCGACGCCTGGCGGGACAAGGCGGCCATGGAGGTCGACGGACCCGAGTACGAGGCGCTGGGTCGAATCGCGCAGCGCCACGGGGTGTTCCTGGCCGTGAACGGCTACGAGGCCGACCGCCACTTCCCGGGCTTGTATTTCCAGGCCAGTGTCTGCCTCTCGCCTTCGGGCGACGTGGTCCTGCGCTACCGTCGGCTGATCTCGATGTTCGCGCCCACGCCGCACGACGTTTGGGATCGCTACCTCGAGATCTACGGGCTGGAGGGGGTCTTCCCGGTTGCCGACACCGCCATCGGACGACTTGCCGCGATTGCCTCGGAAGAAATCCTCTACCCCGAGGTTGCCCGCGCCCTGGCCTTGCGCGGAGCAGAGGTCTTCCTGCACAGCTCCAGCGAGGTCGGCTCGCCCCTTTTCACTCCGAAGGACATCGCCAAGCGGGCTCGGGCCGCCGAGAACCTGGCCTATGTCGTGTCTGCCAACACCGCGGGCATCGCCGGGGTCGATATTCCCTTCAGTTCAGCGGATGGTCGTTCCAAGGTGGTGGACTATCTTGGGGAGGTGAAGGCCGAGGCCATGAACGGTGAATCGGCCAACGCCTGCGCCGAGATCGACCTGGCTGCGCTGCGCCGATACCGACAGCGCCCTGGCATGGGTAACCTGCTGGCGAGGCAGCGGCTCGAATTGTTTCGTGAGACCTACTCGGGCTCGGTGCATCCCGCGAACACGATGCTTGATGCGCAGGGTGCCGCGCGGGTACCCGAGCGCTCCCATTTCCTGTCCGTCCAGAAGGCAGTCATCGAAAGACTGACCCGGGATGGCGTTATCTAGAGGTTGAATGACATGCAAAAGATCATGGTCTGCATCAAGCGGGTGATCGACTACAACGTTCGCGTTCGGGTCAAGCCGGACGGTACGGGGGTCGTCACCGAGGGCGTCAAGATGAGCATCAACCCCTTCGACGAGATCGCCCTCGAGGAAGCGCTCCGCTTGCGTGAACAGGGTGCTGCCGCGGAGGTCATCGCAGTCAGCCTCGGCCCCGACGACACCCAGCAGCAACTGCGCACCGCGCTGGCCATGGGTGCCGATCGCGCCATCCTGGTCCGTCACGATGCGCCGGCCGACCCTGCCACGGCCGCTGCAGCCTTCATGGCCCTGGTCCGCAAGGAGGGAGCCGAGCTGGTGCTGTTGGGCAAACAGGCGATTGACGACGATGCCTGCCAGACAGGGCAGAGGCTCGCTGCCCTCTGGGATCGGCCACAGGCCAGCGCTGCATCCAGGGTGGAGGTCGTGGGCGAGAGCCTCAGGGTCACCCGCGAGGTGGATGCCGGGCTGGAGGTCAATGAAATCGACCTGCCCGGGGTGGTGACCGTCGACCTGCGGCTCAACGAACCCCGCTATGTAAAGCTGCCGGACATCATGAAGGCGAAGAAAAAGCCGCTGGACGTGACCGACCTGGCTGCGCTGGGCGTGGCGCTGGACGAACCGGTGACGGTCCTCAAATGGGATCCCCCGCCGCAAAGAACCAAGGGGATCATGGTCAAGGACGCGGCAGAGTTGGTCTCTGCCCTCAAGCAGAAGGGGTTGGTCTGATGTCCAGGATATTGGTCATTGCTGAACACTCGGCTGGCAAGCTCAATCCCTCGACTGCCAAGGTGGTCGCCTGTGCGCGTGCCATTGGTGGGGAGATCGAGGTCGTGGTGCTCGCCGCGGACGGCGCCTCCGTGGCTGCCCAGTGCGCGGCGCTGGAGGGCGTCACGCGGGTCCTGCAGGTGGATCATCCGGCCAACGAGCACCCCCTGGCTGCCGTGCTGGCCCCCCAGATTGCCGGGCTGGCCGAAGGCGTCAGCCACCTGCTCGGGCCGTCCACCACCTTTGGTCGTGACCTGATGCCGCGCGTGGCTGCGCTGATCGGGGCACCGCAACTGTCGGAGGTGATGGCCGTGGAGTCGCCCCGTCGCTTCCGTCGTCCCGTGTACGCCGGTAATGCGGTGGTCACGGTGGAGGTCGCCGAGGGTCGACAGGTCGTCTGCACCGTTCGCACGGCCTCTTTCGAGGCGGTGGGCAGTGCCGCGGCGCATGCGGCGGTTGAACAGCGCTCGGTGGAGTTCTCGCCGCCTGCCCACACCCGCTTCGTTTCGGTGTCTGCCCCGGCCAGTGACCGTCCAGATCTGCAGACCGCTGCACGGGTGGTCTCTGGTGGACGCGCCCTCGGCAGCGCCGAGAAATTCCAGCTGATTTATTCCCTGGCCGACAAACTGGGTGCGGCAGTCGGTGCTTCCCGGGCGGCGGTGGACGCTGGGTATGCGCCGAACGAGTTACAGGTTGGACAGACTGGCAAGATCATCTCGCCGGCCCTGTACGTGGCGGTTGGCATTTCCGGCGCCATCCAGCATGTGACGGGCATGAAGGATTCGGGCGTCATCGTGGCCATCAACAAGGATGCCGAGGCACCGATTTTCGAGATTGCCGATTACGGGCTGGTCGGGGACCTGTTCAGCCTGTTGCCAGAGATCGAAAACCTGCTGGCCGGTTGAGTCGGGAACGGGCCCGGCCTCGTGCCGGGCCCTGCCGGTATCAGAGCAGCGAGAGCACGTGCTCGGCGCTGGACACCTTGAACTCCCCACCCTGCTCCACACACAGGTGGGTCACTGTGCCGTTTTCGGTGACCATGGCGAAGCGCTGTGAGCGCTTGCCCATGCCGAACCCACTGGCATCCAGCTCCAGCCCCAGTGCGGCCGTGAACTCGCCGTTGCCGTCGGCTGCCATGACCAGATGGCCGTTGACCTGACCCGCCTTGCCCCAGGCGTCCATCACGAACACATCATTGACCGACATGCAGACGATGCGGTCGACCCCCTTGGCCTTGAGGTCGGCAGCGTGCTCCACGAAACCGGGCAGGTGCCGGGCGCTGCAGGTCGGGGTGAAGGCACCGGGGACTGCGAACATGACCACCTTGCCCTTGCCGAACAACTCCTCCGTGGTGGCGTTGGCCGGACCGGCCTCGGACATCACCTTGAGCGTTGCCGTGGGAACCTTGTCGCCTACCTTGATCGTCATGCCTGTGCTCCTGACTGGAAAGACTTTCGCGATTCTACCCCAACGGGGCCCTTCAGGATCAGCACGGTCGGTGCAGGTATCGTCCGCTGGGCGCCCCTATGACCTTGCCGTCGCCGAAGATCTGCCGGCCGCGCAGCCAGGTGGAGACCACCTTGCCGGTCAGGGTCATGCCCTCAAAAGGTGTGTAACCCTGTTGAGACTCCGACTCCTCGGCCCGCACCGTGAACACGGCGCCTGGGTCGAACAGGACTACGTCCGCGTCGAAGCCCGGCGCCAGGTCGCCCTTGCTCTTGAGTCCATATCGCCGCGCGGCGTTCCAGGACACCAGTTCGGCCATCCGGTTGACCGACAGGCCGCGCTTGCTGCCCTCGGAGAACAACCCGGAGAGCAGGTACTCGGTACCCCCAAAGCCGCTCTTGCCGAGAAAAATCTCGGCGGGTTGATGGGCGTCCACCTTCATCTCGTGCTTGCAGCAGGCATGGTCGCTGCACACCCAGTCGAGTTTCCCCGCCAGCAGCGCGGTCCACAGGTACTCGACATCCTCTCTTGAGCGGATGGGTGGGTTGACCTTGGCCAGCCCACCTGCAGCCGAGTCGTAGTCGAGCAACAGGTGCCCGATGGTCACCTCCCGCCGAAAATCCACTTGCGGGAAGGCCTCGGCCATCTTCAGGGCTGCCTCGACGGCCTTGCGCGAGCTGAGGTGGAGCAGGTTGATGTTGAGGCAGTCGGTCTCGTGGGCCAGGTAGGAGGCAATGCAAATGGCCAGTCCCTCGCTGTGCGGGGGACGCGCAGCGCTGTAGGCCTTCAGTCCGGTGAGCGTGCCCTCCTCCTGCACCAGTCGTGTATACGCGGCCATGATCTCGGCCGTCTCGCAGTGCAACGAGAGTGAAATGTGCTCGCGCTTCTCCGGGAAACGGGCCATGGCGTCCTGGACCCCGCGCATCACGAACTCGAAATGGGCGATGTCGTATTTCTCGTCCTCGCCAATCATCAGGAACTCGTGCTGGCTGCTCGAGGCGCCATGGAGGCCGTAACCGCCGTAAAACATGAAAATCTTGAAGGAGGTGACGCCATGCTCCTCCACCAGCATCGGGATTTCGCCGATGTGCGTTCGATCAAGGGGAGCGAGATGATAGGCGTAGTCCACGTGGAAACGGCCCTCGGAAATCTGCCGCACCTCGGGGAAGAAGTCGCGGTAGGGCCCGCCCTTGTTGAGGTAATACCGCCCGGTCCGGAAGTAGTTGAGGCTTGAAGTCACGCCGCCCTGCGCCGCTGCCCGGCTCTCGCTGATCGCGTCCTCGGCCAGTGGCGAGTAGATGCCGCAGTGCATGTGGGGGTCGACGAGGCCGGGAAAGGCAAGCAGTCCTCCCCCGTCGACGACCTCTGCGGCACGGGACGGATCTATGGAGGCGCTGACCTCGGCGATCTTGCCCTGCCTGATGGCGATGTCTGCGGGCAGATGCCCCTCCTGACGCGGCCGCACCACCTGCACATTCCTGATCAAGAGGTCGAATTCAGTCTCATTCGCTTCAGTCATTGTCGGCTCCCAGAACGAACAGCGCGTCGTCGTAAGTCTCGTTGAGCGTGGCAGAGGTCCAGCGAATGTCGACCTCCTTGGCGCCGGCGTAGTACAGCCTCACGCGCCCGGGCTGCAGGAAGCCCGGATCCGGCACCCAGTAAAAATCCGAGTACACCCGCTCATGCCAGCCCTTCGGTGTGTCCCAGGCGGCCTTGCGGATATAGCCACTCTCACGGTCGATCCAGAACACCGTCGCCGATCCGGTCGCATCGACCACCTTCAGCGTGAAACAAGGATGCCCCTCCGCCTCGTCATCCACCAGGCGCTCCAGCGTGAATCCGGGTGCATCCGTAAAGCGTATCGCCGAGAAACCGAAGGCGCTGGCCTCGGCGCTGCGCGCATCCTGCGGGGGCAGCGGGCCGTTGGCATCGTAGGAGCGGGTCCCGTCGAAACTGGCCCTGAAAAGCACCCGCTCCCCGACCTCCGCGTCCAGGCGGAACTTGCCGGTACCGGCGTGGGTAGCCGCCACGTCGCTGGGATACTGGCGGTGCATGACGTAGCGATCTGCGCGGATGCATTGCTCCGCGCGTCCTTGACGGCAGAGCACGGCCCAGCCCTCCATGCGGTTGCTGGTCGCATGCAGCCAGGCCTCGCCGCCAGCACGGTCGACCGCCCAGTCCACGACCTGCCGAGCGCTGGCCGATTCGGGCAATGCGCCTTGTGCCAGGACCGGCGGGCTGGCGCTTAACAGCAGCAGGGAGAGCAGTAGCCTGGTCATGCAAGGACTCCACGTTTATCCCCGACCGGTTCCACCCGCGGAATCAACAGGGTGATGGCCAGGGCAGAGAAGATATGCAGCGAGGACACCAGCAGGAACACGGGCTCATAGGAGCCCGAGCGGTCGATCATCCAGCCGATGAGTGGTTGGGACAGCCCCGCAGCCAGACTCCCCGCCGCGCCACTCATGCCCCACACACCGGCCACGTGACGCGTCGGGAACAGGTCGGCCGGCAGCGCAAACAGTGAGGACGATTTCACCTGGATGGCAAAAATGCCAAGGCCCATGCAGAGCACGGCGACCATCGAGGACTCCACATACACTGCGGGCAGGGCCGCTGGTACCAGCAAGGCGCCAAGCCAAATCATCAGTTTGCGTGAAGCGTTCACGCTCATCCCGCCGCGGATCAGGCGCTGGCCGGTCCACCCACCCAGCAGCGAGCCGAGGTCGGCGAACACGAAAGGCAGTGCCGCGGCCCAGGCGATCTGGAGCAGGCTGAACCCACGTTCGTCCCTGAGGTAAAGCGGTATCCAGAAGGCGAAGAAGTAAAAAGCCCCGTCGCCGGTGAAGCGCGCCAGGATCAAGCCCCAGGTCTCCCGGATCCGCAGGTAGCCGCCGAGCCTGCCGAAGTAACCAGCATAGTGCTGGCCACGCGGGGCTACAGCCGGCGCGGCTGGCCGGTCGCCCAGGATCAGTGCACGCTCATCTTTACTGAGCGCTGGGTCATCCTCCGGCTGGCGGAAATGCCGGTTCCAGTGCCAGGCCCAGACGAAACCCATCAGGGCAGGCACGAGGAAGGCCGCGCGCCAACCGTTCACGGGCGACCAGCCTGCCGCATGGAGCGCATCGAAGGCCGAGATGAGGAAGGCAATCAACGGGGGCGCGACAATGGCGCCAAGGCCCGTGCCTGCGGTGACGAAGCCGGCAGCGAGGCTGCGTTCTGCGCGGGGAAACCACTCGGCCACCACCTTGAACGCCCCAGGGAAGTTGACTGCCTCGGTGACTCCGAGCATGGCCCGAGCGGCAAAGAAACCCCACACCCCTCGCCCCAGCGCGTGCAACGCAGCGGCGATACTCCACCAAATCACTGCGAGTGAAAGGCTGCGCTTGCTGCCGATACGATCGATGATCGGTCCCAGCAGTAACTGGCCGAGGCCGTAAGTCACCAGGAACGCAAGGGTAATCCGGCCATATTCCTCGTTGCTGAAGGAAAACTCAGCCTTCAGGACTGGTGCGGCAACGGACAGCGCAAGCCGGTCGATGTAACTGATCATGGTGACCGCGAGCAGCATGCACGCCACCCACCAGCGTCGACGGCCCAACCAGAATTTTTCGCCGAAACTCATCAGCAGGCTCAGTCGGGAATCCAGCCCGGCAGGCCGGCTCGCTGGCCTCGCGTCAATTCCATGCGGTACTCATAGCGGTCGGCTCGCCACAGGGCCTCGACCCGCTCCAACAGTGTCCCTTCCTCATCCCGGATGATCCTCTGCAGCCGCACCAGTGGTGTACCCACCCCGATCTGCAGGGAGCGGGCGGTCTCCACGCCTGCCAGGGTGGCGCCGAGCACCTGCTCGCCCCGGCCGATCACGAATCCGCACGCCTCGATCGCCTCGAGAACGGTTTGATCGGAAAAACCCGATGCTTCGACCTTTTTGCCGACCTCAGCGGGCAGCCAGACGGTGACCAATCCCAGTCGCTCATTCCCGGCCGCGCGTACCCGTGAGGATTTGTGTACCCATTCCCCCACGCTGATCTCCATGAACGACGCCAGCGCCACGTCAGCCTTGATCCAGGCGGCGCTCAGGTCCAGCGCCTCGGTAGATTTACCCAGGCCGGAGACGCGGGCGGTCAGACCGCTGAGATCTGCAGAGACAGCTTTTTGCGCCGTGGCCTCTACGAAGGTGCCCTTGCCTTGCAGCCGGCGCACCAGCCCCTGGTTCACCAGGTCATCCACTGCCCGCCTGATGGTGATGCGGGACACCCCGAAGGTCGCGCACAGTTCATGCTCGGCAGGCAACTGTGCACCCGCGGGCAGCGACCCATCCGAGATCCAGCCACGCAGGGTGACGTAGACCTGATGGTAACGAGTCGTGCCGATCGGATGCGGCTTGAAGGAGGTTCGGGACATCAGTCGAGTTCCATACCTTGGCTGATGTTGTGCACGGTCCCGGTGAGCGCGGAGCCGGCCGGTCCCAGGAGTCCAAGGATAACCGCCGCGACCTCCTCGGCGGTGGTGATTCGATGCAGCGGCGAGGCTCTCGTCAGGCGCTCTCGGACAGTGGCATCGAGGCGCTGCAGCATCGGGGTGTCGACCGGCCCCGGGGCCAGGCAATACACGCGTATGCCTTGAGCAGCCCACTCCCTTGCCAGATAGCGGGCCAGGTTGATCACCCCTGCCTTGGCCACGGCGTAGGCAGGACCCGACAGGCTACTCCCGCCGTTGAGCCCATTGATCGAGGCCATCAGCACCAGGCGTCCCTGGCGGGCTTCCAGAAGCTCCAGGCTGGATCTCGCCACCAGAAAGGCGCTGGTGAGGTTGACCTCAAGCAACCGGTGCCATTCGGCGACGGTGACGGCCTTGAGAGGACCCAGGCCGGTCTCGCCCGCGAGGTGGATCACCGCATCCAGGCCGCCGTAACTGTCGGCCAGCCGTGCCGCCTCCCCCTTGACCGCCTGCTCATCGGTCACGTCCAGCTTCCGGCAGGCGTGGACGCCTGTCAGTCTGGTGGGTGCGAGGTCGGCGCCCTCCACAGCCCAACCGGCCGCCGCCAACTGTGCGACCGTTGCCCGCCCGATGCCACCGGCAGCGCCGGTGACCCAGGCGACCTGGGGCTTACGCGGCATGTCGGGTGACGATGGCGTCATAAAGGCCGTCCAGCATCCGGTAACGCATCTGCGCCGAAGCCGCCACCGCTGCAATGGCCAGGCGCTGGGCGTGGGGGGTCTGGCTGTAGCGATGGGTCAGCTCAAGCCCGATATGGGCGTGTTCCGTGTCGCCTTCTATATGCACGTGAAAGAACTCAAGTTCGTCATCGGTGAATCCCGCCTTGCGCATGGCCTCGACATAGCGGGGATACAGCGTAGGTAACTGTCCCTCGAGCGCGACCATGATTCCCGCGCAGGCCTCTCCCAGACTGCGGATGGTCGATAGTTCCCAGACCCAGCTGCGCATGGCTCGCGTGGAAGGCAGGACCTGGCCCTGTGCCTCGGCCGCATGCAAGGTGGCCGGATCAACGCCACAGGCCGTGGCGAATTTCACGCATAAGTCCGGGTGGCGCTTGCCTTCGTGCCCCGGCATCTCCTCACCGAGAAGGTTCTCCAGCAGGTGCTGACGCGCATCCAGGTCGGGCAGGCGCGCGTAAAGGGCCGCGAATTGCTGGGGAACGGCATCGATGTAGTAATGGTGCTGGATCGCCCATTCACCCAGCTGACGGCGACTGAGCAGTCCGGCTGCCCAGGCAGCGCTGAATGGATGCCCACCCCCATGTCGTGGCATGCGGGCAGCCTCCAGTGCAGCAAAAAATTCCTGTTGCGTGAGCAGCGTGTGTGTCATGTCATCTCCCCAAGGCAAGCTGG
>JAURMS010000132.1 GCA_030830595.1 Gammaproteobacteria bacterium
GGGGCGACGCAGCACCCAGACCCCGATGGTGCTGGTGATCGTGGCCGTCCTGCTGGTCGTGAACCTGGTCGTGCTGATCCTGTTCCTGCTGCGTGACGACACGCCCACCGTGGTTGAGGCGCCAGCACAGGACGCGACTCAGTCCTCGCCAGCCGCAACACCCGACGCCGCGCCACCGCCGGTTGCAAGCCGTCCCGCCGTGGCGATGGGGCCCCCGCCCGGCCCGGTTCAGCAGGTCCAGGCTCCCGCGGGCGTCATGTATGAAGCGCCGCCGCAGAGGGAAGCGCCGGAGCCACCGCCGGCCTATCTCCTGCCGGAAGCCGAGGCACCCAACTACGGACCCGCGCCGCCGCAGCCGAGTGCACCGACTGCCGAGGCCCTGCCGCTGCCGCTGTCCATGCTGCCCCCCCAGGCCACCGCGGGGCTTCCGCCACTGGTCCTCGAACTGCACGTGTACTCATCCGATCCCACCCAGCGGGCAGTATTCATCAATGGTCGCCGTTACCTCGAGGGAGACACGATCAACGAAGGGGCAGACCTCCTGGCGATCAGCAGTGAAGGTGCAGTGCTGAACTACCGCGGCCAGCGCTTCCTGCTGCCGAGGCCCTGAGCCTTGTCGAGGGTGGCAGTCCCGGAAGAACTCGACGGCACGCGGCTGGCGCTCGCCCTGCGTGCCGGCATCCACCGGCTGCTGTCGCGCGAGGAAGTGATCAACAAGATCAACGTATTTCCGGTGCCCGATGGGGATACCGGGACCAACCTCGCCCTGACCCTGCAGGCCGTGCTGAACGCCCTGCGCTCGGGCAATGAACCCCATGCTGGTCGCCTGTTGGTGAAGGCTGCCGATGCAGCGCTCGACGGCGCGCGGGGCAACTCGGGCACCATCCTCGCGCAGTTCCTGCTGGGCGTGGGCGATCGGCTCGGCCACCTCGCGGGCTTCGATCCCCGCAGTCTCGCAGCGGGGCTGGTCGATGGCGCACATTACGCACGCGAGGCCATGAACGAGCCGCGCGAGGGCACCATCCTCAGCGTGCTCTCGGCCTTCGCCGAGGAGGCGGCCCGGGTGGCAGACCGTGGTGAGCAGGACTTCCGCTCGCTGTTCTCTGCCGCACTGGTCAGTGCCCGCGAATCACTGGAAGCCACGCGCGGCCAGCTGGAGGTCCTGCGCAAGGCGGGTGTAGTGGATGCCGGGGCACTGGGTTTCGTGGAACTCGTGACCGGCATGAGCGAGTACCTCGAGACCGGCGAGGTGCCGGCAGACGACGTTGCGCTCAAGGTGGTCCACGAGGAAGGCTCGACGGCCGGTGAAGAGTCGGACCTCCAGCACCGCTATTGCACGGAATGCCTGGTGCAGGGCGAGGGCATCGACCGGCGCCGCCTGCGGGAGCGCCTGGGCGGGATGGGTTCCAGCCTGGTAATCGCCGGCTCGGCCCGCAAGGTCCGCATCCACATCCACGTGAATGAACCCACCGAGGTGTTCGCCATCGCCGCTGACTTCGGCGAGGTCACTGGTCGCAAGGCCGACGACATGCAGCGCCAGCAGGGCATCGCTCATCACCTGCGTGATCGCCGGGTCGGCATCGTGGTGGACTCTGCGGCAGACCTGCCCGAAGCGCTGCTGGAACACCACGACATCTTCATGGTGCCGGTGCGCGTGCATTTCGGCGAGCAGAGCTACCTCGACAAGGTCGGCCTCACACCCGAGGAGTTCTTCGGGAAGCTGGCCAGCGGCGGGGCCCATCCCAAGACCTCGCTGCCACCGCCCGGCGATTTTCGCCGGGCCTTCGAGTTTCTCGGTTCGCACTACGAGGCTGTGCTCTACGTCGGCCTGACGTCCCGTGCCAGCGGCACCTTCAATGCTGCAGAGGCCGCTGCGCGCCGGACCAACACTCACGGCACCCTGCGCTGCCTGGACAGCCGCAATGCCTCGCTCGGCCAGGGATTGATTGCGCTCGCCGCCGCGCAGGCTGCGGAGGCCGGCGGCAGCCTGGAGCAGGTGTCGGCGGCTGCGGAGTCTGCTGTCCCCCGCACCCGGACCTTCGCCTGCGTGCAGACCCTCGACTACGCGATTCGCGGGGGCCGCGTGCCCGCCTGGGCTGGCCGCGTGGCAAATTTGTTCAAGCTCATGCCGATCATCGCCACACGTCCCGACGGGCGGGTCTCGCTGGGCGGCGTGCTGTTCCACTCCCGTGACCTCACGCCCCGCTTTGCCCGTTTCATCGGCCGGCGGCTGCGAGGCGGCGCTCGCTGGCGGTTGGCCATCGGTCACGCCAACGCGCCGGACGCGGCCGATCGTCTGCGGGGCATGCTGGAGCGAGCGCACAGCGCCAGGCTCGAACTGCTCGAGATCATTCCCATCGGCACCGCGCTGGGCGTCCATGGCGGCCCTGGCTGCCTCGTCGTGTCCATGCAGGAGCTCACCTGATGAAGCCCGACACACTCGCCGTTCATGCCGCCCGCGGCCCGGACCGCGAGACCGGCGCGGTGGCGCAACCGCTGTACCTGTCGACCACCTTCGAGCGGGCCACCGACGGAAGCTATCCTTCCGGCTTCCAGTATGGGCGCAACGACAACCCGAACCGCCGTGCGCTCGAGCAAGCAGTCGCCGCCCTCGACGGGGCCAACGACTCACTGGCCTTCGCCTCCGGGAGTGCGGCCGTGCTCGCGGCCTTCAGCCTGCTTAGGCCTGGCGATCACCTGCTGGTGCCGAGCGAGTGCTACTACGGCACGCTGAAGCAGGTAGGCAAGGTGATCGAGCCACTGGGTATCGCCGTGTCACGGGTGGCCACCTGGGACCTGGACGAGGTGCGGAATGCGCTGCGGCCACAGACGCGGATGATCTGGGTCGAGACGCCATCGAATCCCCTGCTGAGGATTTCCGACCTGGCGGGGCTCGCGACACTGGCGCGAACCCAGGGTGCCTGGCTCGCCTGCGATTCGACGCTCGCCCCACCGCCCGTGCAGCGCCCGCTCGAACTGGGCGCCGACCTGGTGATGCACTCCTCGACCAAGTTCCTGGCCGGGCACAGCGACGTCACCGGCGGACTGCTGAGCGTGCGTGAAGGGGGTGGGGAGCTGGAGCGGCTGCGCGAGTACCAGGCCATGATGGGCGCGGTGCCCTCGCCCTTCGATTGCTGGCTCACCCGCCGCAGCCTGATGACCCTGCAGGTACGGGTTCGCGCGCAGGTCGCCGCAGCCCAGGCAGTGGCGGCCTTCCTGGCCGGCCAGCCCTCCGTAGAGCAGGTCTTCTATCCGGGTCTCGCGCGGCACGCAGGGCATGCGGTGGCCGCGCGCCAGATGCACGGCTTTGGATCGATGCTGTCATTCACCGTACCCGGTGGCGCTGACGAGGCCATGCGGGTGGCCGCCCGCGTGCGCCTGTTCACCCGCGCCACCAGTCTCGGCAGCGTCGAAAGCCTGATCGAACACCGTGCCTCCATCGAGGGACCGGGCACCACCACGCCTGCCAACCTGCTGCGCCTGTCCATCGGGCTGGAGCATGCGGACGACCTGATCGAGGACCTGCGCGAGGCGCTGTCATGAGCCCGCCGGACGATCGCGGAAACGTCCTCTTCTATCAGCGCGTGTTCGCGGTGACCTCGCTGGGGCTGCTGGCCTGGCTGCTCTACCAGGTCATCGAACCGTTCCTGAAACCCATGGCCTGGGCCGTGCTGGTCGCCGTGCTGCTGTTTCCCCTGCAACGCAGGTTGGCCGTCCTGTGGGGTGGACGGGAAAACCTTGCCGCAGCAGTGCTGACAGTGCTGGTAGTGCTGCTGTTCGTGGGGCCGCTGACCGCCCTCGCCGTGGCCTTCGCTGCACAGGCGGGACAACTGGCGGAGCTGGTGCCCGGCTGGGTGGCCAGGGCAGAGACACTGTTGACCTCGGGCAGCGCGAGTTGGCCGGCCAAGCTGCAGGCGGTGCTGCCCATCGAGGCCAATGAATTGCAGCAGTGGGCCACCAGTGGCGCTCGACAGCTCCTGCAGCGGGCGGCGTCGGCAGGGGGCTCGGCGGTCCTTGGTGCCGTGGGCACGGTCCTGTCATTCACGGTGATGCTGTTCCTGCTGTTCTTCTTCCTGCGCGACGGCGCCCTCATTGCGACGTCCATCCTGCGGCTGGTGCCGGTGCCTGAAGATCGCAAACGTGCGCTGATTACCCAGCTCACCGCAGTGACCCAGGCAGTGGTGGTGGGTACGGTGCTGACGGCGATGGTGCAGGGCCTGCTGCTCGGTGTGGGCTTCGCCATCGTCGGCCTGCCTGCGCCAGTGGTGTTCGGCGTCGTCGGTGGCGTGCTGTCCGTCGTGCCCTTCGGCGGAACCGCATTGGTCTGGGTGCCCGGGGTGATCGCGCTGCTGATCGCGGGTGACTACACCTGGGGGGCTTTTCTGGCGGCCTGGGGTGCCATCCTGGTGTCCTCGGTGGACAACTTCCTGAAGCCGCTGCTGATCTCGGGTCGGGCCGAGGTCCCCACGCTGGCCGTGTTCATCGGCGTGCTCGGCGGTCTCTCCGCGTTCGGGCTGGTGGGCATGTTCCTGGGCCCGGTGGTCATTGCGCTCGCGCTGGCACTCGCGAGGCTGCGGGACTGAAGCAGGGGCCGTACAATACGGCCCTCCATGCCTGAACATCACCCCCTCCTCGCTGAGCTCAACGAGGCGCAGCGCGCTGCCGTCGCAGCACCCCTCGCCGCAACGCTGGTCCTGGCCGGGGCCGGCAGCGGCAAGACCCGCGTACTGACCCATCGCGCCGCCTGGTTGATCACCGAGCACGGCGTGTCGCCCCAGGGCCTGCTGGCCGTCACCTTCACCAACAAGGCGGCCGCCGAGATGCGCGGCCGCATCGAGGCCCTGCTGGACCTGCCCGGGTCCTCGCTGTGGGTAGGCACCTTCCATGGCATCGCCCACCGCCTGCTGCGCCGGCATTGGCGCGAGGCCGCGCTGCCGCAGCAGTTCCAGATCCTGGACGACGACGACCAGCAGCGCCTGGTGCGCAAGCTGATCCGCGAACAGAACCTCGACGAGCAGCGCTGGGTCCCGCGCGAGGTCCAGGGCTTCATCAACCGGGAAAAGGACGAGGGCCGACGGCCGAAACACCTGCAGGACCGCGGCGATCCCACCCGTCGCGAACTGATACGGCTCTACGAGCTCTACCAGAAGCGCTGTGATGTCCTCGGGGTGGTGGATTTTGCCGAACTGCTGCTGCGCTGCCTGGAGATGATCCGCGACCAGCCGCCGCTGGCCGATTTCTACCGACGCCGCTTCCGGCACGTGCTGGTCGACGAGTTCCAGGACACCAACGGGGTGCAGTACGACTGGGTCAGGCTCCTGTGCGGCAGCGAGGGCCTGCCCTTCGTGGTCGGCGACGACGACCAGTCCATTTATCGCTGGCGCGGCGCGCGGGTGGAGAACATGCAGCGCTACCGCAAGGACTTCGGCGCCAGCACCTTCAAGCTGGAGCAGAACTACCGCTCCACCTCGGTGATCCTGGGCGCGGCCAACCAGGTCATCCGGCTCAACGAGGACCGGCTGGGCAAGGAGTTGTGGACCGCGGCCAAGGGTGGCGAGCCGATTCGCCTGTACTCCGCCTTCAACGAGCGGGACGAGGCGGATTTCGTCCTCGAACGCATTCGCGAACATGCGCGCAGCGGACTGCCGCTGTCCGCCGCTGCCATCCTGTACCGTTCGAACGCCCAGTCGCGCGCCTTCGAGGAGGCGCTGATGGCGGCGCGCATTCCCTACCGCGTATACGGGGGCCTGCGCTTCTTCGAGCGCGCCGAGATCAAGGACGCCCTGGCCTACCTGCGCCTGTGCGGCAACCGTAACGACGACGTCTCCTTCGAGCGGGTGGTCAACCTGCCCACCCGCGGCATCGGCCAGTCGACCCTGGAGCGCCTCCGCAGCGAGTCGCGCAGCACCGGCGTGTCGCTGTGGGATGCGGCGCTCCAGGTCAGGCCCTCGCTGCCAGCCAGGGCCGCCAGCGCGCTAGGCGGCTTCCTCGCCCTGATCGAGAAGATGGCGGCCGCCATGGAGGGCAAGGACCTGCCGGATCAGGTGCGCATCGGCATCGAGGACTCCGGACTGCGCGAGCACCATTCCCGCGAGAAGGACAACAAGGGCGAGGCGCGGGTCGAGAACCTCGACGAGCTGGTCAATGCCGCCGCAGGCTTTGCTCCGGAGGGTGAGGACGACCTGCCGCCGCTGGCCTCGTTCCTCTCCCATGCCACCCTGGAGTCTGGCGAGACCCAGGCGGCCGATGGCCGCGACAGCGTGCAGCTGATGACCCTGCACAGCGCCAAGGGTCTCGAGTTTCCCACCGTGTTCATGGTCGGGCTGGAGGAAGGGCTGTTTCCCTCCGAGCGTTCCGTATTCGACCCGGAGAAACTGCCCGAGGAACGCCGGCTGTGCTACGTGGGCATCACCCGGGCGATGCAGCGGCTGTACCTCAGCCATGCCGAAAGCCGCCGCATGTATGGTCGCACCGACTACCGGGCACCCTCGCGCTTTGTCGGTGAACTGCCTCCGGAACTGATCGAGGAGGTGCGCCCCCGGCTTTCGGTGTCGCGCCCGCTCTACGACCCGGACGCCGGCCAGGCCCGTCGCCCCTCTTTTGCCGGCTCGCGCCCGGCTGCGGTCCCGGCCCGTCCGGTGGTCCGGCCCCAGAAGGGCGAGGACGTTCCCTATCGTCTCGGCGCCCGGGTCCGGCACGTCAAGTTCGGCGAAGGCGTGGTGATCCGTTACGAAGGCAACGGCGATAACCAGCAGGTCCAGGTGAACTTCGAGCGTGGCGGCCAGAAGTGGCTGATGTGCGCCTATGCCAAGTTAGAAGCCGTGTAATCGGCTAGAATCCGGCAGACATCGGGCGTTTACGCCCCCATCAGGCAGGGTCTTCGTTGAAGATCATCATCCTCGGTGCAGGCCAGGTCGGCCGCACGGCCGCACAGCACCTGTCACGCGAACAGGCGCACTCCGTTACGGTGGTCGACACCCAGCAGGACATCCTGCGAGAGCTGCAGGACCGCCTCGACATCCGCACCGTGGTCGGTAACGCGGCGCATCCGTCGGTGCTGGAGGCCGCCGGCGGGGAAGGCGCGGACATGGTGGTGGCGCTGACCAACAGCGACGAGGTCAACATGATCGCCTGCCAGGTGGCGCACAGCCTGTTTGGCACGCCCCGCAAGATCGCCCGGATTCGCTCCAACGACTATTCGCTGCGCCACCGCCTGTTCGCGGAAGGTGGCCTGCACGTCGACGTCATGATCAGCCCGGAACAGTTGGTCACGGACCACGTCAGCCGGCTGATCAGTTATCCGGGGTCGCTGCAGGTGCTGGAATTTGCCGAGGGCCGCGTGCGGCTGGTAGGCGTGCGCGCCGTACGCGGCGGCCAGCTGGTCGGTCACCAGCTGCGTGAGCTGCCGGAGCACCTGCCCAAGCGGGATACGCGGGTCGCGGCCATCTACCGCGAGGGCCGGAGCGTGCAACCCGAAGGCGACACCGTCATCCAGCACAACGACGAAGTGTTCTTCATTGCCGCCAGCGCGGACATCGGCTCGATGATGAAGGAGCTCCGGACGGTGGAGGAACCGGTCCGACGGGTGGTGATCGCCGGGGCGGGCAACATCGGGCTGCGCCTGGCGGCCAGCCTCGAGGGGACCAACCAGGTCAAGCTGATCGAGCGGGATGCCGCGCGCGCGCGCCGGGCTGCGGAGCAACTCGGACGCACCCTGGTGCTCACCGGCGATGCCGCGGACGAGGACCTCCTGATCGAGGAAAACATCGATTCCGTCGACGTGTTCGTCTCGCTGACCAACGCCGAGGAGGCTAACATCCTCTCGGCCATGCTGGCCAAGAAACTCGGCGCGCACCGCGCGCTGGCGCTGATCAACCGACCCTCCTATACCGAGTTGATCGAAGGCGGCAGCATCGACGTCGCTATTTCGCCGCAGACCATCACCATCAGCGCCCTGCTCGCCCACGTTCGGCGCGGCGACGTGGCCAAGGTCCACTCCCTGCGGCGTGGCGCGGCCGAGGCCATCGAGGCCATCGCCCACGGCGACTCCCGCTCCTCGCCGGTCATCGGCCGGCCGCTGGAGCGCGTATCGCTGCCTCCGGGCACCACCATCGGCGCCATCGTGCGGGGCGAAGAAGTGCTGATGGCCCACCACGACACCGTGATTCAGGAAGACGACCACGTCATCCTGTTCCTGACCGATCGCCGGCATGTCGAGGCCGTGGGTCGCATGTTCATGCCCCGCGGCACCAGGTAAACGGCGGGAGTCGGCCATGAACCTGCTGATGGTCCAGCGCATCCTCGGCCTGATGCTGCTGATGTTCAGCCTCAGCATGCTGCCGCCCATCGGCGTGTCCATGTTCTATGCCGACGGGCACTGGTACCCGTTTGCGGTGGGCTTTGCCGTGGTGGCCAGCATCGGCGCGGCGCTGTTCCTGCCGGTCCGCAAGCTCGACGGCGACCTGCGCCTGCGGGACGGCTTCCTGATCGTCGCCCTGTTCTGGGTCTGCCTGAGCCTGGCCGGGGCGGTGCCGCTGCTGGTCACCGACGTGCCCGCCCTGTCGGTGACCGACGCCGTGTTCGAGGCGGTGTCCGGGTTCAGCACCACCGGGGCAACGGTGATCACCGGCCTCGACAGCCTGCCGAAGTCCCTTCTGTACTACCGCCAGCAGATCCAGTTTCTCGGCGGCATGAGCATCGTGGTGCTCGCCGTGGCCCTGATGCCGATCCTCGGCATCGGCGGGATGGCCTTGTTCAAGGCGGAAACGCCTGGGCCGGTCAAGGACCAGAGGCTGACACCGAGGATTGCGCAGACCGCGCGCGCGCTGTGGGGCGTCTATGTGCTGCTGACCCTGTTGTGCGCCGCGGGATACTGGCTGGCCGGGATGGGCCCCTTCGACGCCATCGGGCATGCCTTCACCACCACCTCCACCGGCGGCTTTTCCCCCTATGACGCCAGCATGGGGCACTTCGACAGCGCGGCGATCGACGCGGTGGCGACCGTGTTCATGTTCCTGGGCGGCGCAAGCTTTGCCCTGCACTTCACGGTGTTCCGTCACCGCAGCCTCGGCGCCTACCTCGGCGACACCGAGTTCAAGGCCTATCTCTGGCTGCTGGCCATCATCATCCTCTCGGCCACGCTGTACATGTGGCTGCTGGGCACCTACAGCAACCCCCTGGAATCCTTGCGCTACGCCAGTTTCCAGGTGGTTTCCATGCACACCGGCACTGGCTACACCACCGCCTTCTATGCGGCCTGGCCGGGCGCCCTGCCAGCGGTGCTGCTGCTGATCTCCTTCATCAGCGGTTGTGCCGGTGGCACCACCGGCGGCATGAAGATCATCCGCTGGGTCATCGTTTCCCGCCAGGCGATGGTCCAATTCCGCCAGCTGGTCCATCCCAGCGCCAACATTCCCGTCAAGGTGGCAGGACGGGTCGTGCCCCCGACCATCATCACCGGGGTGGCCGGTTTCTTTGCCGTCTACCTGATCACCTTTGCCCTGTTCATGATCCTGCTGCTCAGCTTCGGGGTCGACCAGGTCACCGCCTGGTCGGCCGTGGCCGCCACCCTCAACAACGTGGGCCCGGGGCTGGGCGAGGTCGCCGTGACCTTCCAGGGCCTGCCCGATGGTGCCAAGTGGGTCTGTACCGTGGCGATGCTGGCGGGTCGGTTGGAAGTCTTCACCCTGTTCCTGTTGCTCACCCCTGCCTTCTGGCAGCGTTGACCATGGGCCTGCGGGACACGCTTGAGTTGATGCTGCAGCGGGGCCAGGATTCGCCCCTGCTGCGCTATTCACTGGGTGGCGAGTGCCTCAAGGCGGGTGATGCGCTGGCCGCCGTCACCCACTTGTCGGAAGCCGTGGCCCAGAACCCCGCCTACTCGGCCGCATGGAAACTTCTTGGCCAGGCGCTGGCTGCCGCTGGTTCACCCTCGCGTGCGCGGGACGCCTACCGCGAGGGCATCCGGGTCGCCGAGGCCGGGGGCGACCTGCAGGCCGCACGAGAGATGGGCGTGTTCCTCAAGCGCCTGGAACGCAGCGAGGTCCCAGGATGACCGGGCGCGGCGAACGCGTGGCTGCCCGGCTGGACGCCGTGGCGGAAGGCACCGGTTGGGTCGTAGCCTGGCTCACCGTTGCGCTGGCATGCACCGGCCTCGCCGTGGTGGTCCTGCGCTACGGCTTTGACCAGGGCTTCGTGTGGATGCAGGAGCTGCTGGTCTGGTTTCACGCTGCCGTCTTCATGCTCGGTGCGGCGTATGCCCTGCGCCACGAAGCTCATGTGCGGGTCGATGTGTTTCGCCAGCGCATGTCGTTGCGCCATCGCGCGTGGGTCGACCTTCTGGGCACGCTGCTCCTGCTGTGGCCGACCTGCGCGGTGATCGCCTGGTTCTCCATCCCTTACGTCGCGGGGTCTTGGGACATCGGCGAGCGCTCGCGCGAGGCAGGGGGGCTGCCCTCGTTGTGGCTGCTCAAGGGCATGATTCCGGCGCTGGCGGTCCTGCTGGCGGTGCAGGGCCTGGCCATGGTTCTGCGCGCCACCGCGGCTTTGCGCGAAAAAGTGGGTGCTTCCTGATGGAGTGGCTGGCCATCGTGCTGCTGCTGTGCGTGATCCTGGCCCTGCTGGCGGGCTACCCAGTGGCCTTCACCCTCGCCGGGCTCTCCCTCCTCTTCGCGGGGGCGGCCTCGCTGGTGGGCGCCTTCGACCTCAGCTACCTCGAGGCGCTGCCCAGTCGCCTGTTCGGGATCATGAACAACTCGAACCTGATCGCCGTGCCGTTGTTCATCCTGATGGGCGTGGTGCTCGAGAAGTCGAGGATCGCGGCGGAGCTGCTCGAGACCCTCGGCCAGTTGTTCGGTGGCCGCAGCGGTGGACTGGCGTATTCGGTGGTGGTGGTCGGCGCGTTGCTGGCGGCCAGCACGGGCATCGTGGGGGCCTCGGTCGTCACCATGGGCCTGCTGGCGCTGCCGGTGATGCTCAGGAACGGCTACGACCCGCGCCTGGCCAGCGGCACCATCTGCGCGTCCGGCACGCTCGGCCAGATCATCCCTCCGTCGATCATCCTGGTGTTGCTGGGGGATGTGATGTCCTCGGCCCATCAGCAGGCCCAGTTGCGTCTGGGTAACTATGCTCCGGAGGCAGTGTCGGTCGGCGACCTGTTCCTGGGCGCCTTGCTGCCGGGGTTGCTGCTGGTGGTGCTGTACCTGGCCTACATTGCCTGGCGCGCCTGGCGTGCCCCCGCCTCCATGCCGCCCATGGCCTCCGGCGGCGTGGCGGTCTCCTGGTGGAAGGTGCTGCGTGCCTTGCTGGCACCGCTCAGTTTGATCCTGGCCGTGCTCGGCTCCATTCTCGCCGGCATGGCCACGCCCTCCGAAGCCGCCGCCGTGGGCGCGGTGGGGGCCATGTTGCTGGCCGGCCTGCGCCGGGAACTGTCGCTCGTCAGGCTGGGCGAGGCGACTCGCGCCACGCTGCAGAGCTCGGCCATGGTGTTCATGATCCTGATCGGTGCCTCGGTGTTTTCGCTGGTCTTTCGCGGTCTTGGTGGAGACGCCCTGGTGCATGGCTGGCTGGAGGCGCTGCCCGGGGGTTACTGGGGTGCGCTGGCCATCGTCATGCTGGTCATGTTCCTGCTCGGTTTCATCATCGACTTCATCGAGATCACCTACATCGTGGTGCCGATCGCAGCCCCGGCCCTGCTCGCGCTGGGGATGGACCCCATCTGGCTAGGCGTGTTGATCGCTCTGAACCTGCAGACCTCCTTCCTCACCCCGCCCTTCGGCTTCGCGCTCTTCTTCCTGCGTGGGGTGGCGCCCGCAGAGTTACGCACCCGCGACCTGTACCGCGGCGCCTGGCCATTCGTAGCCATCCAGCTGCTGATGGTCGCGATGGTGGCCGCGTGGCCTGCCCTGGCCACCTGGCTCCCCTCGGTGGTGCTGGTCGACTGAGACCCGGACTCAGCCCTGATCACGGGCCAGCAGGAACGCTTCCTCCGCAACCGCCAGGTAGGGCGCCGACCGCGCCTGGAAATCCTGCTGGGATTGCAGGACCCGTGCATACAGCGGGTCGCTGGCAGCGCCCGCCTCGACCACCTCGAGCGAGAGTTGGTGCAAGCGAGCCAGTACCTCGCGCGGGAAGGGTCGCAGCTTCACGCCGTGCTCTTCGACCAGGGTGCGCAGCGCCTCGGCGTTGCGGGCCGTGAATTCCGCCAGCATCTGGTCGTTCACCGATTGTGCACAGGTGACGACGATATTCTGCAGGTCCTCCGGCAAGGCCTCGAAGGCTTCGCGGTTGACCAGCGCCTCCAGGGTCGTGCCCGGTTCGTGCCAGCCAGGGTAGTAGTAATAAGGGGCCACCTTGTACAGGCCGAAGGCAAGATCGTTGTAGGGCCCCACCCATTCGGTGGCATCAATCGCCCCGGTCTGCAGGGCGGTGAAGATCTCGCCACCCGCCAAGGTCACGGGCGTACCGCCGGCTCTGGCCAGCACCTCACCGCCCAACCCGGGAATACGCATCTTGAGGCCCTTGAGGTCGGCAAGGGTATTGATCTCCTTCCGGAACCAGCCGCCCATCTGGGTGCCGGAGCTGCCGCAAGGCAGGGGCAAGATGCCGTAGGGTCGATACGCCTCCTGCCATAGCTCCAGGCCACCGCCGTAATGCAGCCACCCGCCCATTTCCTGGGCCGTCAGGCCAAAGGGCACGGTGGAAAAGAACGATGCAGCGGGCACCTTGCCCTTCCAGTAATACGCGCCGCCGTGGCCAACTTCCGCGGTGCCATTGGCCACCGCGTCGAACACTTCGAAGGCGGGCACCAGCTCTTCGGCGCCATAGACCTTGATGGTCAGGCGGCCACCGCTGCAAGCGCCCACCCGGCGGGCAAACTCGGTGGCGCCGGTCCCCAGCCCCGGAAAATTCGGTGGCCAGGTGGTGACCATGCGCCATTGGAAGCGCCTTTGATCCTGGGGGCCTGCGGATGCGCCGTCCTCCCGACCGCAGGCGGCCAGGGCCGAAGCCATGGCGCCCATTCCGAGACCCTGAATGACGCGGCGCCGCTGAACCATGGCTGCTCCCAAATACCGATAGGCGGACGAGTGTAGCGAAGCGGGTCGGACTTGTGGATAACTCTGGAAGAGGGGGGTGGGCAGCGCTAGACTCTGCCCCCTTCGCGTGGTGCGAAGCGGGGAGGCAGGTTGGCAGGAGCGCTTTGGCAGCAGTGTCTGGCACAGCTGGAACAGGAGCTCGCCGAACAGGAGTTCAACACCTGGGTCCGGCCCTTGCAGGCCGTGGAGGAGGAGGGTCTCCTGCGCCTCTACGCCCCGAACCGGTTCGTGTTGGATTGGGTTCAGCAGCACCTCTACCCACGCATCGTGCAATGGCTCGCCGCGACACCGGGTGCGCCGCAGCTGCTGGTTGCGGTGGGCTCCCGGCCGGGGGCCGGGCCCGGGCCGGCAGCGCCCGGGGCGGCGGCCACCCCGGGCGGCGCCGGCAAGCCCCGCCCCTCGGTCACCGGCGGCCGCATCAATCCCGACTTCACCTTCGAGACCTTCGTCGAGGGCAAGAGCAATCAGCTCGCGAGGGCCGCAGCCCTGCAGGTTGGCGAAAACCCTGGCCGGGCGTACAACCCGCTGTTCATCTACGGCGGGGTCGGGCTGGGCAAAACCCACCTGATGCATGCGGTGGGCAATGTGCTGCTGCAGCGCAATCCCCAGGCGCGCGTGGCCTATGTGCACAGCGAGCGTTTCGTCAGCGATATGGTGCGGGCGTTACAGCACAACAGCATCAGTGAGTTCAAGGCGGCCTATCGCGGCCTCGATGCCCTCCTCATCGATGACATCCAGTTTTTCGCCGGCAAGGAGCGTTCCCAGGAAGAGTTTTTTCACACCTTCAACACGCTGCTTGAAGGGCAGCGGCAGGTGATCCTGACTTGCGACCGCTATCCGAAGGAGGTCTCCGGGCTGGAGGAGCGGCTCAAATCCCGCTTTGGCTGGGGCCTGACCGTCGCCATCGAGCCGCCGGAGCTCGAGACCAGCGTCGCCATCCTGATGTCCAAGGCGGCCGCTGCCGGGGTCGTCCTGCCGGAAGACGTGGCGTTTTTCATCGCAAAGCGGATCCGGTCCAATGTCCGCGAGCTGGAAGGCTCGCTGCGCCGCGTGATGGCCACCGCCCGATTCACCGGGCAGGCCATTACCCTGGAGAGCGCCAAGGACGCGCTGCGGGACCTGCTTTCGCTGCAAGCCAGGCTGGTCACCATCGACAACATCCAGAAGACGGTCGCCGAGTATTACAAGATCCGCTTGTCCGACCTGTTGTCGACGCGCCGAACGCGCTCCATCGCGAGACCTCGCCAGGTGGCGATGGCCTTGTCGCGGGAATTGACGCAACACAGCCTGCCGGAAATTGGTGCTGCGTTCGGGGGCCGGGACCATACAACCGTCATGCATGCCTGCGAGCGGGTGAAAATCCTGCGTGATGGCGAGCAACAGGTGGGCGACGATTACCAGAAGCTGTTGCGAATCCTGACCGGTTGATGTGGATAATGTGTGGAAAGGATGGGCAGGACAATTCGTCCACAGGAGGTACACAGGTGGCGGGACGTTCCCAAACAGTGTCGCCGTGCGCTTGTGCCCTCTCCAAGTGCTTGTTTTGCGCATGAAATCTGGTGTTTTCCCCAGATTTCCGGCGCTCTATGATTGTAATAACTATCTTAAAATCTTTTCGGAGCCACGATGAAATTCACCGTTGAACGCGAAGCGTTGCTCTCTGCACTGCAGTCTGCAGTCGGCGTAGTGGAACGTCGGCAGACCATGCCGATCCTCGCCAACGTCCTGGTCAAGGCCGCTGCAGACAAGTTGACCCTGACGGCGACGGACCTCGAGGTTGAGTTGGTGTCCGTCGCTGCGGCCGAGGTGGCGCGTGAAGGCAGCGTGACGGTGCCGGCCAGGAAATTGCTGGATATCTGTCGGTCCCTGCCGGAGAAGGCAAAGATCACGGCAACGCTTGAGGGGGACCGCCTCCAACTTCGTGCGGGCAAGAGCCGCTTCACACTGTCGACGCTGCCGGCGGCGGAATTCCCGGCGCTGGACGATTTGGCCGTGGTGCATTCGTTAGTGGTCGATCAAGGCGATTTCAAGCGGCTGCTGGATAAGACGCATTTCGCGATGGCTCAACAGGACGTCCGCTACTATTTGAACGGGATGTTGCTGGAAACTACCGGGAAAATGCTGAGAACGGTAGCAACTGACGGCCATCGTCTGGCAATGGCAGAGATCGAGACCGCCGTCGAGGGTAAAGGGCAGCAGATCATTATCCCTCGCAAGGGCGTGCTGGAGCTCCAGCGCCTGCTCGGCGCCGAGGGCGGTTTGGAGCTGGCGATAGGAACCAACCACATTCGCGCCCAGATCGGCGACATTCGCTTCACATCGAAGCTTATTGACGGCCGTTTCCCTGAATATGGGCGTGTCATTCCCAAGGATCCGCCGCGCGTCATCAGCGCGGACAAGGAGACCCTGCGGAGCGCCCTGCAGAGAACGTCGATCCTTGCCAATGAGAAGTACCGGGGTATTCGCCTGGCTGCAGCGGGCGGTGTGCTGACCCTCCAGGCGCACAATCCGGAGCAGGAAGAGGCCGAAGAGCAGGTCGAGGTGGGCTACGACGGGGAAGCCATCGAGGTTGGTTTCAACGTGAACTATCTCGTAGACGCCATCGGGGCGATCGACGGCACGGCGATTGAAGTGGCGTTGACGGATGCCAACTCCAGTTGCCTCGTTCGTGCACCAGGATCCTCGGCTTGTCTCTACGTGGTCATGCCCATGCGATTGTGAGCGCGTGTCGCTCACCAGGCTGACGATCGACGATCTCCGCTGTATCCAGCGTGCGGAGTTGGAGCTGCACCCGCGGCTCAATCTATTTGTTGGTGCCAATGGCTCGGGTAAAACCAGCCTGCTCGAGGCGGTCTACTGCCTTGGCAGGGGCAGATCCTTTCGGTCCCGGCGTTTGGCTACGCTGGTGCGCAAGGGGGCCGAATGTCTGCGCGTCGTGGGAGAGGCCCGCTTGCAAGGGCAGACCGTCACCCTCGGCTTGGAGGCTCGGGCGGGCGAAACCCGCCTGAAGGCGCGGGGCGCGACGGCCGCAAGCGCCGCAGCCCTTGCCGAGTACCACCGGCCCCAGGTGATTGATCCCGATATCCATAAGCTTCTAGAGGAGGGGCCAGGGCGCCGCAGACGGTACCTGGACTGGGGTGTGTTCCACGTGGAACCACTGTTTCTGGCCACTTGGCAGCGATACCACCGGGCGATCAAACAAAGGAATGCCGTGCTGCGGGCCCGGGGAGCGGATCCGCTCCTGAGGGCCTGGGAGGAGGAGGTCTCGGTGGCCGGCGAGGCGCTGAGTCTGCAGCGGCTCGAATACCTGGGCAGGCTGGAGCCTGTCTTGCGCGAGGTCGGGGAGCGACTGCTCGGTGCCGCCATCACCTTGGACTACACAAGGGGATGGACAAGCAAGGGCACCCTCGCTGAAGCGTTGCGCGCCGACGAGGATCGGGATCGGCGGTTCGGTATCACCCACAGTGGGCCTCACCGGGCGGACGTCACGACCAGGGTAGACGGCGTGGCGGCGCGTGACCGGGTTTCGCGGGGTCAGCAAAAGATGCTGGCTGCGGCCCTGGTGCTGGCGCAGTTGAAAGCGCAGGGTGAGGGTCACGGGGCGGGGGACGTCTTGCTGCTGGATGATCCGGCAGCAGAACTGGACGCCCACCATCTTGGCCGGTTGCTGGAACTGGTGGCTGATTTGCCGGCCCAGTTGTGGGTGACCTCGTTGGCCGGACAGGTGCCTGGCCTGGCGGCGGAAGGCGCCATGTTCCACGTGGAACACGGGCGCATCCGGCCCACAGCAACCGCCTGAAAAATAAGCGGAAAACCTGGGGAACTGGTATACTTGGGCCGTGTCCCAGTCAGGTAAGCCCATGTCCCCCGAAGACGATTACGATTCCAGTAAAATCAAGGTCTTAAGGGGCCTCGAGGCGGTTCGGAAACGGCCGGGCATGTACATCGGCGACACCGACGACGGGACCGGCCTGCATCACATGGTGTTCGAGGTGGTGGATAACGCCATCGACGAAGCGCTGGCCGGACATTGCGACCGTATCGTGGTCAAGATTCACGCCGACGAATCCATTACGGTCAGTGACAACGGGCGAGGCATTCCGACCGACATCCACCCCGAAGAAGGGCGCTCTGCAGCCGAGGTCATCATGACCGTGCTGCACGCGGGGGGGAAGTTCGACAGCAACTCCTACAAGGTCTCCGGCGGTTTACATGGCGTCGGCGTCTCGGTCGTGAACGCCTTGTCGGAAACGTTGGTGCTGACGATCGCTCGTGGGGGCCGGTTGCATCGCCAGGAATATCGCCTCGGGGAGCCCCAGTACCCACTGAAGGAGGTCGGCGCCACGGATGAGCGGGGCACCACGGTCAACTTCAAACCCAGCCCGACCATCTTCACCAACACCACGTTCTCCTACGACTATCTGGCCAAACGTCTCAGAGAACTATCGTTCCTGAATTCGGGTGCACGAATCGAGCTGGTGGATGAGCGAGACGAGAAGTCCGAAGTCTTCCAGCACGAGGGCGGCGTGAAAGCCTTCGTTCAGTACCTGAATCGCAGTCGCACGGCGACGCATCCGCACATCTTCTACTTCCAGCTTCAGGAAGGGGCGGTCACCGTGGAGGTGGCGGCCCAGTGGAACGATTCCTACCAGGAGTCGATGTACTGTTACACCAATAACATTCCCCAGCGGGATGGTGGCACCCACCTGGCGGGTTTCCGCGCAGCACTCACCCGCGAGCTGAACAAGTTCATCGAACGTGAAGGCCTCGCCAAGCGTGAGAACGTGGCCTTGACCGGTGACGATGCCCGTGAGGGCCTCACCGCCATCCTGTCGGTCAAGATGCCCGACCCCAAGTTTTCCTCCCAGACCAAGGACAAGCTGGTCTCATCCGAGATCAAGGGCATCGTCGAATCTGCCACTGGCGGGCGGCTGGAAGAATTCCTGCTGGAAAACCCAGCGGATGCCAAGGCCGTGTGCATGAAAATCATCGATGCCGCGCGGGCCCGCGAGGCGGCCCGCAAGGCTCGCGAAATGACTCGCCGCAAAGGCGCGCTCGATCTCGCCGGTTTACCGGGCAAGCTGGCGGATTGCCAGGAGAAGGACCCGGCGAAGTCGGAGTTGTTCCTGGTGGAGGGCGAGTCGGCCGGCGGGTCCGCCAAGCAGGGAAGGGACCGCCGCACCCAGGCCGTCCTGCCGCTCAAGGGCAAGATCCTGAACGTGGAGAAGGCGCGCTTCGACAAGATGCTCTCCTCGCAGGAGGTGGCAACCCTGATCAGCGCGTTGGGCTGCGGCATCGGCCGCGACGAATTCAGCGTCGACAAGCTCCGCTATCACCGCATCATCATCATGACCGATGCGGACGTCGACGGCAGCCACATCCGCACGCTGCTGCTGACCTTCTTCTATCGCCAGATGCCGGCGCTGATCGAGCGCGGACACATCTACATCGCCCAGCCGCCGCTTTACAAGGTGAAGCGCGGCAAGCAGGAGCAGTACGTCAAGGACGATGGCGAACTCGACAAGCTGCTGCTCAACTCCGCGATCGATGGAGCGGGCCTACACGTGAATTCAGGCGCGCCGCCGATCGCTGGTCCGGCGCTCGAGACCCTGGCTCGCCAGTACATGGAAATCACCGGCATCGTCGAGCGCTGGACCAGGCGCTACGATGCCTATTTCCTGGCGGAGCTGGTCAACCAGCCCGCTGTCGATCCGGCGCATTTCGCCGACGCCGAATGGCTGGCCGGATGGACCCAGTCGCTCACGACGGCCCTGAACGGTCGCGGAGACGTCGCCCGCCACTACGCGCTCCAGGTCCGTAGCGGCCCGAACGGCGCGCCCCAACGCCTCGACCTTTTACTTTCTGAGCACGGGGCCACCACCGAGAAGCACATCCAGCGCGAGTTCTTTGATTCCGCTGAGTACCGGCGGATAGCAGAGTTCGGACGCACCCTGTCGGGTCTGCTGGGGGAGGGTGCCTACGTATCACGCGGCGACAGTAACGAGCCCGTGACCACCTTCCAGCAGGCCATGCAGTGGCTTCTGCAACAAGCGCGCAAGGGCCAGACCATCCAGCGTTACAAGGGACTCGGCGAGATGAACCCCGAGCAACTCTGGGAAACGACCGTCAATCCGGAGTCCCGGCGCCTGCTGCAGGTCCGGATCGAAGACGCCATCGCGGCCGATGAAATTTTCATCACCCTGATGGGCGATGCCGTTGAACCGCGTCGTGAGTTCATCGAGAAAAACGCACTGTCGGTGGCCAATCTCGACGTGTAGGCCGCACCCGACTTAGTCGCGCTTCGCCTCCACCGGGATCCACACCTCGTTTCTCCGCATGAACCAGGGCTTGAACGGGGGATCGTAGCGAGCCAGCGTCGGCGGCCCGGCTGCAATCAGGCCACGAGCCGACAGTTCAGCCTCGAGCCTCCCCAGGGCCTCATCATAGTTCCGTTCGGTCCAGCGACCACCGTAGCGCAACACGGCCACCCGCCGCGCCGGCCACTCGCGTATCACCACCCGCTCATCGGTTGGGCGAGGCACCGTCGACGGTGTAAAGCGGGCCGGCACCACGAAGGCCACCCGCTGGATCGACCCGGCAGACTGCTGGGTCACGGGTGCGGTCATCTCGATTTTCTCGCCGGCTGACTGCTGGGTCACGGGAGCCGTCATGGCGATCTCGACCTGCCCGACGTTGGCCCCGCTGATGTAACGGAACAAACGCCCGAAGGCGGCGTTCCCGGCCCGCTCGAAAGAAGCCTCCACCTCGGTTTCGGCCACCAGCACAGCCGGGTAATCGCGCAGCTCGAATCCCTCGTCTCGCTCCACTACCGCGTAGGCGGGTTCCTCGATGGCCATCGATGGCGTCGTCAGGGCGAAAAGCGCCAAGGCCGCACTCAGGCGGACGAGGTAGCGCCCGTGTTGAGCCGTGAGACGGTGGTGTCGATCCATGCCTTGGCCTCCTCGTTCAACTCGCGCGGATCACGCCCCAATGTCTCGATGGGCGGACCTATGACGACCCTGATAGTGCCGGCCCGCTTGAGCAGGCCTCTCCGACCCCAATACGTCCCGGCATCGTGAGCAACCGGGACTAATTTGGCTCCGGTCCGCGACGCCAGCAATGCCCCGGACAGGCCGTATTTACGATTCTCGCCGACGCGCGTGCGCGTGCCTTCCGGGAAGAGCAGGATCCAAAGCCCCTCCTTGAGGCGCGCGGCACCCTGCTCCACGACCTGGTTGACCGCTCGATGCCCGGCGCCGCGGTTGATGGCGATGGGGTGCATGGCGGCCACCCCCCAACCGATCAGGGGAATCCAGAGGATTTCCCGCTTCAGTACCCAGCACTGCGGCGGAAAGATCAGCATCTGCGCGAGCGTTTCCCAGGTGGAGGAATGCTTCCAGTAGGAAATATGCGCGCCGTCGGTCGGCAGGTGTTCCCGGCCCTCTACCACGTAGTCGAGCCTGCACAGCCATCTAAGGAGCGACAGGTTGAGCCACGCCCAGGTCCGCGCCACGCGATGCCTGCCCGCAAGCCCAAAGGGCACCGCAAGCACCACCAACAACGCGAACAGGAAGGTGTCGAGGAACAGCAGCGTGGTGAACACCAGCGATCGAAGCCACTGCATGCGGCAACTCTCCCGGAATCAGGCTTGCAGGCGGGACAGGTCCCCCACCCGAACGAATAATCTCTCGATGATCGCGAGAAGTCCCAGGCGATTGCGACGCACCGCCGTGCTGTCAGCCATGACCATTACGCCGTCGAAAAAGGCATCGACTGCGGGCCGCAGCGAAGCGAGACGGCGTAGGGCGGCGTCATAGCTGCGCGCCTCGAGCAGGGCCTCGACCTCCGGTCGCAGCCCCTCCAACGCAATCGCCAGCGCGCGTTCCGCCGGGTCCTCGAGCAGTGACGCGTCAACTCGCGGTGGAATATCGTCATCCGCCTTGCGTAACAGGTTCGCGATACGCTTGTTGGCCGCAGTCAGGCTGGCCGCTTCTGGAAGCGCCACGAACGCCGAGAGCGCGTGCAGGCGGGTATCGAGGTCCAGTGGGGACCCTGGACGGCGTGCCAGCACGGCATCCAGCAGGTCACCGGACAACGCCGGCGCGGCCTCGACGTAATAACCCCTCAGCCGCTCCATGACGTAGTCGTACACCTCTGCCGCAACCGGGTCCGTCTCCGGAAGGGCGCGAAAGGTGCCAGTGGTCACCACGATATCGGCGGTTCCCTCGCCAAGGCGCATATCGGCACGCACCGCGGACAGCGCAGTGTCGATCAGGGACACCAGGTCGACCTCTATGCGCTGCTCGATCAGGATTCTCAGCAGGCCGAGTGCGGCCCGCCGCAACCCATACGGATCCTTGGTGCCGGTAGGCTTCTCGCCGGCCGCAAAAATCCCCACCAGGGTGTCGAGCCGATCGGCCAGCGCGAGGCTCGAGCCCGCCGGCGTGGCCGGCAGGCGATCACCTGCAAAGCGCGGCAGGTACTGTTCTTCCAGGGCGCTCGCCACCTCCGGAGCCTCACCGGCGGCGGCGGCATAGTAGCGCCCCATGGTGCCCTGCAGTTCCGGAAACTCGCCGACCATGGCCGTGAGGAGGTCGCACTTGGCCAGCTCGGCAGCACGCCGCGCGACGGCTGGATCCGCACCGGTAGCAGCGGCCAGCTGTTCAGCCAGGGCCTCGACCCGGCGCGTCCTCTGCAGTTGCGAACCCAGTTTCCGGTGATAGGTGACCGCTGCCAGTTCCTCGCGGCGTTCCGCCAGGGATCGCTTGAGGTCGCTATCCCAGAAAAACGCCGCGTCGCTCAGGCGAGGCCGCACCACCCGCTCGTTGCCGGCGCGCACCTGGGCGGTATCGCGGCTCTCGATGTTGCTGACCGTGATGAAGCGCGAGGTCAGTCGCCCATCGGCATCACGCACGGGAAAGTAGCGCTGATGGTCCCGCACGGTGGCGATCACCACTTCTTCCGGCAGGCGCAGGAAGGATTCTTCGAAGCGGCCGGCAACCGGCACCGGCCACTCGACCAGTGCGGTGACCTCATCGAGCAGGTCGCCCGGGAGCAAGGCGGTCCCGCCGAGCTCGGCTGCAAGCGACGAGACGCCGTCCAGGATCAGCTTCCTGCGTCGCGCCGCAGAAGCCACGACCTTGCCGACCGACTCCAGCCGACCTTCATAGGTCGTGGGCGTGACCTTGATCTCTCCCGGCGCATGGAAGCGGTGACCACGGCTGCGATCACTCGCCTGGATGCCGAACAAGGCACAGTCGATCACTTGCTGGCCGTGGAGCATCACGACCCAGTGCACCGGGCGGACGAACTCCGCTTCGCCCGCGCCCCAGCGCATCCGCCTGGCGATCGGCAAGCGATCAAGCGCCTGTTGAACGAGGCCGGGCAGCACCTCTGCGGCAGGCAGACCGGGCTTCACGCCTGAGTAATGCAGGAAGACTCCCTTGGGCTCCTCGACCCGACCGAGTTGGTCGAGGTGGACGCCACAGGATTCAGCGAAGGCCAGCGCGGCACGGGTGGGTTGGCCATTGGTGTCGAAGGCAGCCGTGACCGGCGGCCCCTTGCGGGCGATCTTCTGGTCGGCCTGCCGGGCGGCAAGGCGCTTGACGACCAGCGCCAGGCGGCGCGGCGTGGCGAAAGGCTCGATGTCTCCGTGGGTCAGGGAAGCACCCGTCAGGGCGCTGCCGAGGCCCTCAGCGAAGGCGGCCGACAAGGCGGCAAGCGACCCAGGTGGCAACTCCTCGGTGCCGATCTCGACGAGGAAATCGCGGGCCCTCATGGCTTGCTGCTCGCCATGGGAAAGCCCAGCGACTCACGTGACTGGTAGTAGGCCTCGGCGACCCCACGGGCAAGTCCACGGACCCGGAGGATGTAGCGCTGTCTCTCCGTGACCGAAATGGCGCGCCGCGCGTCCAGCAGGTTGAAGGTGTGAGAACCCTTCAGCATCTGCTCGTAGGCGGGCAGTGCCAGGCCCAGTTCGAGCAGGCGCTTGCATTCGGCCTCGTGCGCCTCGAACCGGCGAAACAGCTCGACCGTATCGGCCTGCTCGAAGTTGTACTTCGATTGCTCGACCTCGTTCTGGTGATAGATGTCCCCGTAGGTCACGCGGCCGAGCGGCCCGTCGCTCCATACCAGGTCGTAGGCACTGTCCACGCCCTGCAGGTACATGGCCAATCGCTCGAGACCGTAGGTGATTTCGCCCATCACCGGGCGGCAATCCAGCCCGCCGACCTGCTGGAAGTACGTGAACTGCGTGACCTCCATGCCGTTCAGCCAGATCTCCCAGCCCAGGCCCCAGGCGCCCAGGGTCGGCGACTCCCAGTTGTCTTCCACGAGGCGAATGTCGTGGGTGAGGGGATCGAAGCCGAGCGCCCTGAGCGAACCGAGATAGCGTTCGATGATGTCGTCCGGGGAAGGCTTGAGCACCACCTGAAACTGGAAATAGTGCTGCAGCCGGAAAGGGTTTTCGCCATAACGACCATCGGTGGGCCGCCGGCTGGGTTGCACATAGGCCGCGCTCCACGGTTCCGGGCCCACCGCCCGCAGGAAGGTCGCGGCGTGGAAGGTACCGGCCCCCATCTCGAGGTCGTAGGGCTCGAGAATGACGCAGCCCTGCTCTGCCCAGTAGCGCTTGAGCGCGAAGACCAGGTCCTGGAAGGTGCGAGGCGGGGTGGGGGCCTGTTTGGGCATGAGCTTGGGCGGCGGCCGTTCGGCGGGGGCCGAAGTATAGCCAAGCCGCACCGCCGACTGGGCTGGGATGGTCGCGCCCCAATCGCACCGATTTAGGGCATTATTCGGAATTAGGCACCCAAAATGGTGCATCAAAGCGAATTCCATACGCCAGGATAGACGCAACTCATTGTTTTTAATGATATGCGAGGCTGGCATGGCTCATGCACCAAGATAGATCCAGGCCCATTCCCAACCGGAGACCGATGATGACCCCCGCCGATGTAATCAAGCTGATCAAAGACAAGGAAGCCGCCTACGTCGACCTGCGTTTCACCGACACGCGCGGCAAGGAACAGCACGTCACCATTCCCTCTCGCTATGTCGACGAGGATTTCTTCACCGACGGCAAGATGTTCGATGGCTCCTCCATCGCCGGCTGGAAGGGCATCAACGAGTCGGACATGATCCTGATGCCCGACGCCTCCACGGCCATCGTCGATCCATTCTTCGAGCAGCGGACCGTTAACCTTCGTTGCGACGTCATCGAACCCTCCACCATGCAGGGTTACGAGCGTGATCCCCGCTCCCTGGGCAAGCGAGCCGAGGCGTACCTGAAGTCCACCGGCATCGCCGACACCGCCCTGTTCGGACCGGAAAACGAGTTCTTCGTGTTCGATACCGCCAAGTGGGGCGCAAGCATGAACGGCAGCTTTGCCGAGGTCGACTCGATCCAGGGCGCCTGGAATTCCTCACTCGAACTGGACGGCATGAACCGCGGCCATCGCCCAGGCGTCAAGGGCGGCTACTTCCCGGTACCGCCGGTCGATGCCTTCCAGGACATCCGCACCGCCATGTGCATGGCCTGCGAGGAACTGGGCCTGGTGGTCGAGGTGCATCACCATGAGGTCGCGACCGGTGGCCAGTGTGAAATCGGCATCGGCGCCAATACCCTGGTGAAGAAGGCTGACGAGGTGCAAATCCTGAAGTACGCCGTGCTGAACGTTGCCCACGGCTACGGCAAGACGGCCACCTTCATGCCCAAGCCGCTGGTCGGAGACAATGGCAGCGGCATGCACGTGCACCAGTCCCTGGCGAAGGATGGCAAGAACATCTTCGCAGGCGACAAGTATGCCGGCCTGTCCGAGACCTGCCTGTACTACATCGGCGGCATCATCAAGCACGCACGCGCCCTGAACGCCTTCACCAACGCCAGCACCAACAGCTACAAGCGCCTGGTGCCGGGCTTCGAAGCGCCGGTCATGCTGGCCTATTCGGCGCGCAACCGCTCTGCCTCCATCCGTGTGCCTTTCGTCAACAGCCCGAAGGCTCGGCGCATCGAGGTGCGCTTCCCGGATTCCACCGCCAACCCGTACTTCGCCTTCGCCGCGATGATGATGGCGGGCCTCGATGGCATCCAGAACAAGATCCATCCCGGCGACCCGGCCGACAAGGACCTCTACGACCTGGAGCCGGAGGAGGCCAAGGACATCCCCACCGTGTGCCACGCCCTGGACATGGCCCTCGAGTCGCTGGACCAGGACCGCGAGTTCCTCAAGCGCGGTGGCGTGTTCACCGACGACGTGATCGATGCGTACATCGGCCTGAAGATGCAGGAAGTCACCCGCCTGCGCATGACCACGCATCCGATCGAATACGAGATGTACTACAGCGTCTGAAGCCCCAAAGCGGGTATCCTTGGATGCATGCGGATCGTCTTGACGCTCGCCATGATGAGTCTCCTGGGCCCTGCCGGGGCCCAGGAGATCTATCGCTGGGTGGACGAGGCCGGGGTGGTGCACTACGCCGACCAGCCGGGCGACGATTCCGCGGAGCAGGTCTTTCTTCCCGGCCAGGGCGCACAACCGGCAACTCCGCCTCCGGCGCCGTCCTTCCAGCCGCCGCCCGTACGCGCCCGGCAGTCCGGGGCAGGGCAGGCGACCTACCAGTCGCTGCAGTTCGACGAACCAGCTGCCGAGGCCACCTTCTTCGGCGGCAACGTCAGCGTGAACGTAAGCCTCAGCCTCCGGCCGACCTTGCAGGCGGGGCATACCGTGGCCATCTTCGTGGACGGCCGGCGCGCACCGGGCGACGGGCTGGCGACCACGCTGACAGGCCTGGACCGGGGCACCCACGTCCTGCGGGCTGCGGTGCTCGACCGTTCCGGGCGGGAATTGTTTGCCTCGCCTTCTATCAATATCTACGTACGCCAACCCTCGGTCGCGACACCCGCCACGGCGCGCCCCCCGCGGCCTCCCACACCGCCCTCGGCGCCGAGGGGCTGAAGCCCACAGGTCTCGCGCCCGCGGAGACCGCCTCCTGATGGCGGCCGTGATGCATGCCGAGATGGCCACGCTGCTGGACACGCTGAGCACCGCCATCGTCGTCACCGGCGCCACCGGCGGCATGACCTCCCTCAACCTGTCCGCCGAAGACCTGCTGGCCACCAGCACCATGGCAGCCCGCGGCAAGCGCTTTGCAGACCTGCTGGCCGGCGGTGAGGACGTAGACGAGCTGATAGCCCGGGCGCGTGCCGGTGGTGAGGCACTGGTACGACGCGAGTGTGAACTGATCCCCTTGTCACGCGCGGGCTCACGCTACCTGGTGGACTGCACCGTGACGCCGATGGCGCAGGGCGCCATCGTCGAGATGAACGACATGACGCGCCAGTCGCGCCTGACGCGCGAAACGGCCTTGCTTGCACAGCTCGGCGGCAGCCGGCGCATGGCTCGGCAGCTGGCGCATGAAATCAAGAATCCGCTCGGTGGCTTGCGGGGTGCTGCACAGCTTCTCGAACGCCAGCTCCCCGACCCGGCCTTGCAGGAATACACCCGAATCATCATCGGCGAGGCGGATCGCCTGTGTACCCTCGTGGACAGCCTGGTGGGTCCGCTGCGTCCCCTCCACCTCGAGGCCGTGAACATCCACGAGTTGCTCGATCGCGTGTACCGACTGGTATCCGCCGAAGCCGATGCCGGCATTGAAGTGAAGCGCGACTATGACCCGAGCCTGCCAATGATGCGCCTCGACCGCGACCAGTTGGTCCAGGCCATGCTGAACCTTGGGCGGAACGCCATCCAGGCGCTTGGCAACCGGGGCCGTCTGGTCCTGCGCACCCGCGCGTTGACGGGCGCCACCATCGGTGCGCGACGCCATCGGGTGGTGGCCGCCATCCAGTTCGAGGACGATGGACCCGGCGTGCCTCCGGAGTTGCGGGAAACCCTGTTCTATCCGCTGGTGACGGGCCGAGCGGCCGGCACCGGACTGGGGCTGGCGGTGGCGCAGGACATCGCAACGCGCCATCAGGGCATTGTCGAATTTGATAGCCGACCCGGCCGCACGGTGTTCTCGATGCTCGTGCCGATCATCCAGACCCATGGTGAAGTGACGAGCGATGAATCGGCAGCTTGACGTCTGGGTTGTCGACGACGACGCATCCATCCGGTGGGTACTGGAGAAGGCCCTGCGCCAGGCTGGGATGCGTCCGCGCACCTTCGAACAGGCCGGCGAGGTCACCACGGCGCTGTCTCGCTCGGCCCCCGACGTGCTGATCACCGACATTCGCATGCCCGGCCAGAGCGGGCTGAAACTGCTGGAGGGCGTGCGCGACAGTCACCCCGTGCTGCCGGTGATCGTCATGACCGCCCACTCCGACCTCGACTCAGCAGTAGCCGCCTACCAGGGTGGCGCCTTTGAATACCTGCCAAAACCCTTCGACATCGATCAGGCGATCGACCTGGTCAGGCGAGCAGCGTCCGTACAGCCTGCACCAGCCGGCATCCCCAGCGCGACGGTCCGGATGCCAGAGATGCTCGGTCAGGCGCCTGCAATGCAGGAAGTGTTCCGCGCCATCGGCCGCCTGTCGCGTTCCAGCATGACGGTGCTCGTGACCGGTGAATCCGGAACCGGCAAGGAACTGGTGGCCAGGGCGCTGCATCGGCACAGCCCGCGCTCAGAGGGGCCGTTCATTGCCCTCAACACCTCTGCCTTCACAGCCGAACTGCTGGAATCCGAACTGTTCGGACACGAGAAGGGTGCCTTCACCGGTGCGGACGCCCAGCGCCGTGGCCGCTTCGAGCAGGCCCATGGCGGAACCCTGTTCCTGGATGAAATCGGCGACATGTCCCTCGCGCTCCAGACGCGGCTGCTGCGGGTGTTGGCCGAAGGCGAGTACTACCGGGTTGGTGGCAGTCAGCCGGTCCGGGTCGACGTGCGGGTGATTGCTGCCACCCACCAGGATCTTGAGCAGCGTGTGCAGGCCGGCCTGTTCCGCGAGGACCTGCTGCACCGGCTCAACGTGATACGCATCTCCATCCCGCCCCTGCGCGAGCGACGCGAGGATATCGGGGAACTGTTGAGCTATTACCTCGGTGCGGCGGCTGCGGAACTGGGGGTCGAGGCCAAGACCCTGAGTTCGGAAGCCGAGCAACTGCTCACCGCCTTCGACTGGCCGGGTAACGTCCGGCAACTCGTCAACGCCACCCGCCGAATGATGGTCACTGCGCCGGGACGCCAAATCACCGCGGCCGACGTTCCGGCAGAGATTGGCGGCACGACCGCGGAGCCCGCCACGCTCACCTGGTCAAGGGAACTCGACAGCTGGGCGCGCCGACACCTGGCGGGTAGTGAAGAACCGCTGCTCGATGTCGCGGTACCTGAATTTGAGCGGATACTGATCCGTGCCGCCCTGGCCCGATCGGGTGGCCGGCGTCAGGATGCAGCCAGGCTGCTGGGCTGGGGTCGCAACACGCTGACCCGCAAACTGCGGGAGCTGGGGATGGAGGACTGAGTCAGCCCGTGCCGGTGAGCGCCGCCTGCTGGCGGGTCGCCAGTCGCTCCATGAAGCCTGCCGGCTCCAGGGGCTTGGCAAACAGATAACCCTGTCCCTCCAGGCAGCCTCGTTGGGCCAGCATCCGATACTGGGCCTCGGTCTCGATGCCCTCGGCCACAGTGCGCAAACCCAGTGCGCCGGCCACAGCGAGGATGGCATCCAGCACACCTTCCGCGCCCCGGTCGTCGCCCAGGTCGGACACGAAGGCCCGGTCGATCTTCACGCAGTCCACGGGCAGCGTGCGCAGGTAACTGAGCGACGAGTAGCCCGTGCCGAAGTCGTCCAGCGCGATTGAAATCCCCAGGTCGCGCAGCACCTGTAGCACTTCGAGCAGGTCTGGACCGGCGTGGATGATCATCGATTCCGTCAGCTCAATTTCCAGGGTTTCGGGCGGCAACCCGTGCCGACTCAGGGCATCCTGGACCGTGCTGAGCAGCATGCGCGGCTGCGCCAGCTGGCGGGATGACACGTTGACCGAGACATTGAGCTCGCGGCCCTGCTCACGCCGCCAGCGTGCGGCCTCGCCACAGGCCTGATTCAGGATCCAGTCACCGATCTCGAGGATCAGCCCCGACTCTTCGGCAACGGCGATGAACTCCAGCGGGGGAATATTACCCAGCCGCGGATGTGTCCAGCGGATCAGGGCCTCGGCGCCGCGGGTGGAAAGGTCTGCCAGGTGCACTCGCGGCTGGTAGACCAGGCGGAATTCCCCACGACGCAGGGCACCATGCATGTCCGCCTCGACTTCCAGGCGCCGGCGCGCCCGTGCCAGGATTTCCGGCGTAAAGAAGCCGTAAGCCGACCCGCCCTCCTCTGGCAATTTTGCAGCAGTGGCCTGCGAGGCATCGAGCAGCGTTTCCGCCTCGGATTCGTCCTGGGGCCAGAAGGCAATCCCGATGCGGGAGGCGAGGTTGACCGACCAGTGGGCGCCTTCCACGGGCGGGTTGAGGGCGGTGAGGATTTCCTCGGCGATGGCAGCTGCGGCATAGGTGCTGTCGCAATCCGGCAAGACCAGTGCGAAGTCTCCGCCACCGAGATGCGACAGCACGCGGCCGGCCACCACTTCCGGGCCTGCGGTACGCATGATGCGCCGCGCCGCGGTCGAGATCGCGCGGTTGGCGCCAGCCTGGCCGGCTGATTCCAGGATACGTTCCGGTCCGCGGACGTGGATGCCCAGTACCGCCATCGGCGAGACCCGGCGTCGGCCACTCAGGATGGCACCCAGGGAGGTGAGCAGGCTCATCCGGTTGGGGAGGCCGGTCAGTGCATCATGGAGCGTCAGGCGCTCCGCCTCCTGCTGGGCCTCGCGCAGCATGGTCACGTCCTGGACCGCCAGCGTCAGCCGTCCAGTCGGATCGCTGCCAAGCCTCGAGGCTGCATGCACGTGAATGTGAGCGCCTCCCAGCAGTTGGCAGTCCAGCCGGAAGGATTCACCGTCGCGCTGCCACTGCGCGATGCAGTAATCGAGCGCACCCCGATCCTCGATGGCCAGGGCGTCACGCAAGCCAGGCAGGCCGCGGGAGGTCACCGCTTCCCCACCAAGGATGTCGGACACCACGTCAGACACGTCGATGTTCGAGCCTTCGTGGCTCAGCTCCCAGTGCCCGATGCGCGCCATGGACTGCACGGCGGCGAGCCGATCGCGATTGATCCGTAGCGCGCGCCGGTTGTCACGATCGCGCAGGATGAAGCGTACCCGCTCCGTCAGCAGCCGATAGCTGGAGCCCTTGGCCAGGAAGTCGGTGGCCCCGGCCTCGTAGGCGCGGCTGACCGAGGCCACGTCGTCGCGGCTGGTGAGCATCAGGATGGGAAGGTCCATGCTGCCGGCCGCAGTGCGGATCTTCTCGCAGGCCTCGAAGCCGTTCATGCGAGGCATCATCACGTCGAGCACCACCACGTCAGGCCGGACGTCGGAAAACATCTCGACGGCTTCCTGCCCATCATTGGCGATCACCGGCTCGAAACCGCCAGCCTCGAGTGCGGTGGTGGCAAACAACTGCGCGACGGGTTCGTCGTCGGCTACGAGGATTCGGGGCTTGTCGCTCATGCGACCCGCTCCTCCTGCTGGGCAATGGCCGACAGGGCCTTGACCAGCACCCGGAACTCCGGACGGAGTTGCTTGGCCTCCTTGCGGGCGATCGCCTCGTCCTTGACCTTGGCAGCGGCCTCGCACTCGCTGGCGACGTTCGCGAAGCGCCGGCCGCCGACGCTGAGCGAGGAAGACTTGATGGCGTGGGCCACGTGTTCGACGGCGAGGATGTCGCCGCTCTCGAAGGCAGCGTCGAGCTCGTCGAGTTTCTGTGCCGTCTGCTTGAGGAACAACAGGATGGCCTGGCGCACGATCTGCGGCTTGCCAATGGCCCGCAGCTCGTCGATCTGTGTGGTGTCGAGGACCGGCGCGCTGCCTTCCTGGGCGAGCGGTTCCTGGGTCGCCTCCGGGGTCGGTGCCGGGCGTGCTGCGTTGACCTCACCGGTCACGCCGGTCACGGCCTGCAGCATGGCCTGGAGCTTGTGCAGGGTGAAGGGCTTGGAGAGAAATTCGTCCATGCCGGCCTCGAGGCATTCCTCGCGATCCCCCTGCAGGGCGTTGGCGGTCAGCGCCACGATGGGGACAGGCTTGCGGCCGCTCGTGGCCTCGCCCGCGCGAATCCGCCGCGTGGATTCGTAGCCGTCCATCAACGGCATCTGGCAATCCATGAGCACTACGTCGAACTGCCGTCCAAGGGCATAGTCCATGCCCAGCGAACCATCGCTGGCTACCGTCACCTCGCAACCCAGGGTTTCAAGCATGCCGCAGGCCACTTCCTGGTTGACCGGGCTGTCCTCGACCAGCAACACCTTCAGCTTCAGGCTGCGCAGCGCATCGCGCTGGCTGCCGGCACGGCGCTGTTCGGCACCGGCGATGCCGAGGGCCAACTCGACAGACTCGATGAGTCGCAGGCGGCGCACGGGGAGGACCAACCACTCCTCCGGCGCGGTCGCGGTGAAATCGTCCGCCTGGGCTCGACCATTGACGGTGGTCAGCATGACGACCGGCATGGTGGAGCCCGGCCGAGCCCTGACGCCATCGAGGAATTCCGGCCCCTTCATGTCTGGCAGTCGCTGGTTGGCAATCATCAGCGTGAACGGCCCATCGGAGCGCAGGGCATCCATCGCGCGGTGCGCGGTGTTGGCCCAGTGCACCTTCGCGCCGGCGACCTTCAGCATGGCGGTGATGGCATCCGCGGTCGCCTTGCTGGGCTCGACGATCAGCACCGACTGGCCCGGCGGCAGCGTCCACCGCTTGCGTTCCTGGTTCTCGACGGCATGACTCAACGGCACCTCGACCCAGAAGGTGGAGCCCTTGCCGAGCTTGCTGGTGACACCGATCTCGCCGTGCAGCAGCTCGGTGAGCTGCTTGGTAATGGCCAGCCCCAGACCAGTACCGCCGTGCTTGCGGGTCTCGAAGGAATCGACCTGGGTAAAGGCCTCGAAGACGCTGTCCAGCGCTTCGGCCGGGATGCCGAGCCCGGTGTCCTCTACTTCTATGCGGATCCGAATACCTTCCTCTTCGGCCGACAGCAGCCGGGTCCGAACCAGTACATGGCCCTGCTCGGTGTACTTGATGGCGTTGCCGAGCAGGTTGGTGACGACCTGGCGCAGCCGGATCACGTCGCCGCGGGCGATTTCGGGGATGTGTGGATCGATGTGGCAGGCGAGGTCCAGCTTCCGCTCTTCCGCACGGGCCGCGAGCAGGTCGCAAACGTCCTCGATCATCTCGACCAGCGGGAAGTCTTCGTTGAGCACCACCAGCTTGCCGGCTTCGATCTTGGAAAAATCCAGGATGTCGTTGATGATTTCCAGCAGCGCGTCGGCAGAGCGACGAATCGTGCCCAGCATGCGCACCTGACGAGCGTCCAGCTGGGTGTTCTGCAGCAGCTCGGCCATGCCGACCACGCCGTTCATCGGGGTGCGGATTTCGTGGCTCATGCGGGCGAGGAAGTCTCCCTTGGCCCGGCTGGAATGCTCGGCGCTGGCTGCGGCTGTCTGCAGCTTGCGAGTCCGCTCGACCACCTGCTCCTGCAGTTGACGGCGGTGCTCGGCAAGGTGCTGGTCGCGTACCTTGATCTGGCCGATCATTTCATTGAAACGGTTGATCAGGCTGCCGAGCTCTTCCGGTCCCTGGGGCTCGATGCGCACCGAGAAATCCTGGTCCTGCCCGACCTTGGCCATGGTGCCGAGCAGTTCCTGGATCGGCGTCGTGATGGTGTTGCGGATCCGGCGGGTGCTGACGCTGGCGATCAGGAGCGTGAGCAGGAAGATGCCGCCCTGGATGGGCAGCAGCTTGACCACCGCGCCGAGCGCGTGGTGCCTTGAAAGGGTCACTTCCAGCAAGCCGACGTTCACGCCGCTACTGGTGAGGGCCATTGCCACACTGGCGGGCGGCAGTTGCTGATCGATCGCGGCGATGCCGAGGCCCGCCTCGCCCAGCCTGCGGGTGGCCAGGATGTTCCCCTCGATCCCCTGCAGCGAAATGGCCGCCGCGCCCTCGCCCACCGTGATCGAGTCGACGACGGCCTGTGCTGCCAGGGCATCCGAGAAGAACGCCGCTGCGGTAGCGGCCTCGGTCTTGCCGGTCAGTGCCGCCCGGGCGCTGTTGGCCACGTCCTGCATGGCAAGGTGATAGGCGAGCCCGCTGGTCAGGAAGATACCGGCGAGCAGGGCTGAGCCGGCAGTGACTCCCACCAGCCTTCGCATTTGCCCCGCCAGGGAGCCTTCAGGTTGCCAGATCTTGGCCATGCCTCGCCTTTCCGGTCTCGACTTGCGCTGCCGGAAATCTTACAGAATATGGATTCTGCCCGGCCGCCGGCCGCGAAAACGTGAGGGATTTCACTAAGCTGGCGGAGCCAGGGGCTCAGGTTTTGCGCAGGCTCCCGACCAGTGCCCCGACCGACTCGAAGCCTTGGTTGGATAGATATTCAGAGATTCCTGAATTGATCTTCGGGCATAGCAGCGGATCGTAGAACAGGCCCGTGCCGATCCCGACGGCCGACGCACCGGCAATGATGAACTCCAGGGCATCCTCGGCCGAGCAGATCCCGCCCTGGCCGATGATGGGGATGCCGGCCGGACCCGCCACCTCGTAGACCTGGTGCACCTTCAGCAGGGCGATGGGCTTGATGGCGGGACCGGACAGGCCGCCCTGCACGTTGCCGATCACCGGTCGGCGACTGCTGATGTCGATGGCCATGCCCGAGATGGTGTTGATGACTGCCAGCGCATCGCTGCCGGCCTCGATGCAGCGGCGGGCATTTTCCCGGATGTCGGTCTGGTTGGGCGACAGCTTGGTGATCAGCGGCTTGCGGGTGGCCTTGCGACAGGCCTCCACCACGCGTGCCGACATCTCCGGGTAGTTGCCGAACTGCACGCCACCTTCCTTGACGTTTGGGCAGGAGATGTTCACCTCGATGGCGTCGATGGGCGAATCGTCGAAGCGGCGTGTCACCTCGACGTATTCCTCGATGGTCGAGCCACTGACGTTGGCAAAGAACCGGGTCTCTTCACGATCGAGGGTGGGCAGGATCTGGTCCACCACGTAATCCGCCCCGGGGTTCTGCAGGCCGATGGCGTTGATCATGCCCATGGCGGTTTCGGTCACGCGGTGCGGCGGGTTGCCCAGCCGCGCGGAGCCTGTGGTGCCCTTCAGCACCACTGCGCCGACATCGCGGTTGGAAAAACCCTCGACGCGGGTGTATTCCTCGCCAAAGCCTACGCAGCCGGACAGCAGCACGATGGGCGAGTTGAGTCGCAGTCCGCAGAAGTCGATGGCCAGGAGGGGATTCACCGTTCAGTTACCGGGCAGCAGGGGTGCCACCAGCCCGGCGACCCGCGGCAGGTTGTCCTCGTTGAGCCCGGCCAGGTTGGCTCGGCTGTCGTAACCCATATAGATGTGGTGCTGCTCGCGCAGGGTGTTCACGTCATCACGGGCGATGCCGAGGAGTGAGAACATGCCTCGCTGCCGGGTGATCCAGCTGGCGTCATAGCCGGGCCGCGCGGCCATGATGCCCTCGGCGAGCTTCGAGCGCAGCCCCCGGATATGGGCACACATGCTGGCCAGCTCACTGCGCCAGGCCGTCTCCCTCTGGGGGTCGGTCAGTATCCTTTCCACGATCAGTGCCCCATGAGCAGGCGGCATGGAGTACATGGCCCTCGCCGCCTTGTTGGCATGGCTCTCGATGGCCGAGGCGCGATCTCGATCTTCGGCGAGTACCAGCAGGGCACCGGTACGCTCACGGTAGAGCCCGAAATTCTTCGAGGACGAGACCGCCACCAGCATCTCGGGGACTTGGCGAGCAGCCTCGCGGATGGGCCATGCGTCGGTGTCAGGATCGTCGCCTAGGCCCTGATAAGCGATATCGAAAAAGGGCACCAGGCGGCGCGCGGTGATCACCGCCAGGATCTGTTCCCACTGCTCGCGAGTGGGGTCCACTCCGGTCGGGTTGTGGCAGGAGGCCTGTAACAGCACCAAGGTTCCCGGGCTGGCCACCGAGAGCGCGTCCAGCACCGGCTGCAGCACCACGCTGCGGGTGGCGGGGTCATAGTAGGGATGGCGCAGCAGCTGCAGGCCGCCCCCTGATAAGAGTGGCCCATGGTTCGGCCAGGTCGGGTCACCCAGCAGGAGGGTGGCCCCCGGCTGCGCGCGCTGCACCAGTTCCGCACCGAGGCGGAGCGCCCCGCAGCCGCCCGCCGCCTGCAGGACGGCGGTGCGTAAGCGCAGGCCCGCCGCCTGTTCCCCCATGACCAGCTTGAAGATCCCCTCGCGGAAACCGGGCGAGCCGGCGGCCGGCAGGTAGACCTTGGTGGCCTGCGAGGCGATCAGTGCCTGCTCGGCCTCTTTCACCACGGTCATGACCGGGGTGTTACCCGCGCGATCCTTGTATACCCCAACGCTGAGATCGACCTTGTCCGGTGAAGGATCCTCACGGAATGCGGCACCGAGGCCGAGGATCGGGTCGGGGGGTAACTGCTCCAGCGTGGCGAACATGGGACTCCTGGATGAAAAGAACGGCCGGACGGCGTGTATCTTAACCGTTCAGGAAGCGCCCACATGTTTCACGTCATTCTCTACGCCCCGCAAATTCCGCCCAACGCCGGCAACGCCATGCGCTTGTGCGCCAACACCGGCGCCACGCTGCACCTGGTGGAACCGCTGGGGTTCAACCTCGAGGATCGCCAGCTGCGCCGGGCCGGATTGGACTATCGGGACCTCGCCCGGCTGGTGGTGCACCCGGACCTGTCAGGATGCCTTGCCAGCTTGCCCGGGGCCCGGGTTTTCCCGGTCGAGACGACGGGTCGGCGGCTCTACACCGAGCAGGCGTTTTCACCCGGCGACGCGTTCCTGTTCGGGCGGGAGACGGAGGGCCTGCCGGCGGAGCTGCTGCAGGGGTTTCCACCGGAAAGCGTGCTGCGACTGCCCATGCAGCCCGGCAACCGCAGCCTGAACCTTTCAAACAGCGTGGCGGTGGTGGTCTTCGAAGCCTGGCGCCAGCAGGGCTTCGCGCCTACTCCGCCGAGACCGCCCGGCTCATGAGGATGTCCACCACCTCGGCAATATCCAGGCCCTCGTAGGTCACCCGGTAGACCTGCTCGCAGATGGGCATGTCCACCTCGAGGCGGGTGGCGACTTGCCGCACGGCCCTGGCCGCGTGGTAGCCCTCCACGACCTGGCCAATATCACGGATCGCTTCCTCGACCTTGCGGCCGCTGGCGACTGCCTTGCCGAAGCGGCGGTTGCGCGACTGGTCGTCGGTGCAGGTCAGCACCAGGTCGCCCAGCCCGGTCAGGCCCATGAAGGTGTCACGCTGGGCACCCAGGGCCAGGCCGAGGCGGACCATCTCGGCCAGGCCGCGGGTGATCAGGAAGACCCGCGCATTGGCCCCGAAGCCCATGCCGTCGGCCGCGCCGGCAGCGATGGCGATGACGTTCTTGACCGCGCCACCGACCTCGACGCCGATGATGTCCGACTGGGTGTAGGCGCGCAGATGGGGGGTGGAGATGCTCTGAGCCAGCTCCAGTGCGAAGTCGGGATCCGGCGAGGCGCAGGCGATGGCCGTGGGCAGGCCCTTGCCGACCTCGCTTGCGAAGGTCGGGCCCGAGAGCACGGCCAGGGGAATGTCGCCGCCGAGCACCTCAGTGGCCACCTGATGCGGCAGCTTGCCGGTGGACAGCTCGAAGCCCTTGGTGGCCCAGGCTATCCGGGCGCCCGGTTTCAGCAGCGGCTTCAGCTGCTGCAGGACGGAGCGCAAGGCGCTGGAGGGCACGACCAGCAGCAGGTCCAACGAGGCGTCCACCGCGCGAGCCAGGTCCGCCTCGATCGACAGCGCGTCCGGAAAGTCAGCGCCCGGGAGATACCGGGTATTGCATCGCTCACGGGCCAGCCGCTCCGGCTCGTCTTCGGCCCGACCCCAGAGGATCGTTGGCCTGCCGGCGCGGGCGAACTGGATGGCCAGCGCCGTGCCCCAGGAGCCGGCGCCGATCACCGTGATGGGCGGCGCGCTCACCGCCGCCTGCTCAGTTCACCTGCTGGGGAGCGGCTTCGGCCCCCGGCTGTTGCTGGGCAGCGCGCTCCTGCAGCGAACGCTCGTACAGCGCATCGAAGTTCACCGGAGGCAGGAAGAAGGGCGGGAAGCCGCCCTTGACCACCAGGTCGGAGACCGTCTGGCGGATGTAGGGGAACAGCACGTTCGGTGCGAAGGCGCCGAGGATGCGCCGGGAATCGTCGGCGCCGAAACCGCGCACCGTGAACAGGCCGGCCTGCTTCACCTCGGCGACGTAGACCGGTGCATCCCCATTCTTGGCCTCGAGCGTGACCGTGAGCACGACCTCATGCGCATCGCCACCCTTGTGGGACGAACTCGCATTGATGTTCAGCTGGATCTTGGGATCCGGGTTCTGGGCCGGCAGGAACGGGCCGTTGGGCGACTCGAAGGACAGGTCCTTGATGTAGACGTTCTGCAGCGAGACGTTCTGGCCCTGGCCGTTGGGGGCAGCGGCTTCCGGGGTAGGGGTTTCTTCAGCCATGTTCAGTGATCCTTATATAGCAAGCGATAGGAAGTTCAGCCGCTCGGCGAGGCGGCCAGCAAGCGGTCGAGCTCGCCGCTGCGCTCGGCAGCCGCGAGGTCGTCGGAGCCACCCACGTGGTGATCACCGATGAAAATCTGGGGTACGGTGCGCCGACCCGTGGTCTCGATCATGTGCTGGCGGAGGCTGGGATCGGTCTCGATGTTCACTTCCCTCCACTGCACCCCCTTGCGCTGCAGGATCGCCTTGGCCCGCACGCAGTAGGGACACCATGAGGAGACGTACATCACCACCTCGGGACCGGCCATGTTCAATCCTTCACCGTGGGCAGGTTGTCCTGGCGCCAGGCCCCCAGCCCACCGCGCAGGTTGTGCACCGGGCCGAAGCCCAGCTCGACCAGCTTGCGCGCGGCCGCCGCCGAGGAGAGGCCGCTGTCGCAGCAGGCGATCAGCGTCTTGCCCTTGAGCTTGGCAAGGCGCTCGTTGTCGGCCTCGAGCTGGTCGCCCGGGATGTTACGGGCACCCTGGATGTGGCCGTCCTTGAACTGGTTCGCGGAACGGATGTCCACCACCACGGCACCGTCGTTCATGAGCCTGACGGCTTCCGTAGCGGAAATCGCGGCGGTGGCCTGGGCCCGCTGGCGGAGTTCAAAGCCGAGTACCACCACCGCCATGGCCAGGGCCGAGCCGGCCAGCAGCGGGTGGTTGCCGATGTAGTCGAGCAGTTGTTCCATGGGTGTCGGCCAGCGTCGTATCGATCAGCCGCGCAGTATACCAGCCACCGGGAGCCGCCTCGGCTACCATAAACAGGCCTCATGACCCCCCGAAATCGCCTTTGCTGGCTGCCTTGCCTGGTTGCGGTCCTGGTGTGTGCCGGACCCCAGCCTGCGGCTGCTGCCGACAAGGAAGCGGAGCTGGCCGGCCTGAAGGAACGCATCGGGCGCCTGCAGCGCGACATGCAGCAGGATCTCAGCCGCCGGGACCGCCTGGCGGCGGCCCTGCGGGATGCGGAGCGCGAGGTCGCCGCAGCGCGCAGTCGTCTGGATCGCGCCACGCGTGAGCTGGCCCTGACCGATGGGCGCCTCGAGACGCTGGCCGGGCAGCAGGCCGAGACCCGTCGGGCACTCGCCACCCAGCGGCGCGCCCTGGCTGGCGCGCTGCGCGCGGCTTACCTCGCCGGCCGGGAAGAGCATCTCAAGCTCCTGCTGAGCCAGCGCGATCCGGCCCGCCTGGGCCGCCTGTTCACCTACTACGGCTATCTCGGCCGAGCCCGGGCCGGAGCCATCGAGGGCATCGAGGCTTCGCTCGTGCGCCTCACCGAACTCGAGGAGCAGCTCACCGAGGAGCGAATCCTCCGGGCAGGCCAGCAATCGCTGCGGGAGCGGGAACTGCTGGCGCTCGAAGAGGCCCGCGGCCAGCGCAAGCAGGCCCTTGGTGCCATGAACGCCCGGATCGGCAGCAACCAGGCCGCCCTGGCCGGCCTGCGCCGCGAAGCGCAGGCGCTGGAGAAACTGCTGGAGGCGCTGAGGCGCGAGACGGCCGGCGGGTCGGCGCCGGCCGGGCAGCCGTTTGCCAGGGTCAAGGGTCGTTTGCCCTGGCCGGTGAAGGGCCGGGTAACCGCCAATTTCGGCCAGTCGCGCGGCGGTGGCTTGCGCTGGAACGGCATCGCCATTGCGGCTGACCGTGGCACGGCGGTGTCGGCGCCTTATGCGGGGAAGGTGGTGTATTCCGACTGGTTGCCGGGTCTGGGGCTTCTGCTCATTATCGACCACGGGGGCGGGTACATGACCCTGTACGGGCATAATGAACAGCTGTACAAGGCCGTGGGCGAGGCGGTGAGCGCCGGTGAAACCATCGCGACGGTCGGCGACAGCGGCGGGCGCGGTCGTCCGGAGTTGTATCTCGAAGTGAGACGGGGCAAGGTGCCCGAGGATCCGCGGCGCTGGTTCCGCGGCTCACCCAGGTAAAGTCGAGGAGTTCATGGAACTGGCACTGCCGTCCTTCCTGCAGGGCAACAAGCCTGATCTCGAGCCGCATGGCCAGGTTCTCAAGAGCCTCGTGCCGAAGGCGGCCGGCATCGGGTTCTATGACGCCCGCGGTGCCAGGCTCTGGTTCCTGGAGGGCTACGACGGTCCCGAGCCGCAGCCCCTGGTCGACGAAGCCCTCGCCAAGGCGCCTCCCGCCAACAGCGGCGAGATCGAGGGCTTCATGCGCGACTTCCACGGCGCGCCCGCCTACGCCTTCCGGCTGCGCAACGAGCAGGGCGAGGTCACCGCCGTCGCCGTCCTGCTCACCCGCAGCGCAGAGAGCAAGCCGCTGTCCTTCATCAGTCACCTGGTGAAACCTGCGCTGGAGTGCCTGGCCCGCGAGCTTTCCATCCGCCACCTCGTGCAGACGATGAGTGACGAGCTGGCTGCCCGCGACGGGGACCTCGACTTGTTGCTCAAGGTGGCACCGGATGATGTCGGCACGCCCCAGCAGGCGGATGAACTCGGGGCCCTGGTCCAGTCCTGCGTCGATCATCTTGGTTGCGAGCTCTGTGCCCTGGTGGTGCCTGAGCGCAGCATCGCGGTCTGCAAGGCGCCTGCTGGGACCAAACCGGCGGTGAGCGTCCTGACCGCCACCCATCGCCACCTGTTCAACTGGGCGCAGCTGCAGCGCCGGCCGCTGGTTATCAACAAGGCCAACGCCACCCCGGGCGGCCTGCCACGCTACAAGATCCTGTCCTTGCCCATCCGTCATGCCGGCGGGCGGGTCACGGGGTTCCTGGCGCTGTTCAGGTCCCCGGACGGCGCGGACTTCGACGGACGCGTCCAGCGCCTGTGCGAGTTGTTGACCCGCAAGATCGGCGCCGCACTGCGCACCAATTTCGATGCGACCACCTCCCTGCTCACGCGTCCTGCTTTCGAGGTGCAGGTGCAGGCCGCCATGGCGACCGCCACCGTGGCCGATCACAGCGTCCTGTACATCGACGTCGACAGCCTGCACGTGATCAATGACAACTTCGGGATGCCGGTCGGCGACGAGGTCATCACCAAGATCGCCGAGATCCTGGCACGCAAGCAGCGACCGGGTGCCCTGGCGGCGCGGATTGCCGGCGATCGGTTTGCGGTGTTCATGCCCGACTGCGGTCTCGAGCCCGCCCGCGAGATCGCCCTCACGCTGTGTCGCCAGTGCTCCGACCTCACCTATGCCCGCGGCAAGGGTACGGTCCACGTATCGGTCAGCATCGGTGTGGCGCAACTCAACCTGGAGTCACGGCACCCGCTCGGCCACGGCCTGGCCAATGCCGAGATCGCCTGCAAGGCGGCCAAGGATCGTGGCCGGGGCCGGGTGGAAACCTACGACGACAAGGATGCCAGCATCGTCCGGCGCAGTTCGGACGTGATGGTGGTGCAGCAGGTCCACGAGGCCCTGGAGCATGACCGCTTCACGTTGTTTGCCCAGCCCATCGTCCCCCTTGGCGCGGTCGCGACCGAGCCGCGATTCGAGCTGTTGCTGCGCATGCTCGGGGCCGGGGGTGAGCCGGTCGAGCCGGACAAGTTCCTGTCGGCCGCCGAGCGCTACCAGGTGATGCCTCGTATCGATCGCTGGGTGGTCAATCACGCCCTCACCGCACTGAAGCCGCAGGCGAAGCTGCTGCGCGGCAAGCCCATGCGTTTCTCCATCAATGTCTCAGGCCCGTCACTGGCGGACGAGACCTTCCTGGAATTCCTCGAAAAGGCCATCCAGGGGTCGGGACTGCCGCCCCAGTGCCTGTGTTTCGAGTTGACCGAGACCGCCGCGGTGTCCAACCTGGAGCGCGCGGACCGCCTGATGCAGCGCGTACGAGCCCTGGGCAGCACCTTTGCGCTGGACGACTTCGGCACCGGACTGTCCTCGCTCTCCTACCTGAAATCCCTGCCGGTTTCGGTGCTCAAGATCGACGGCAGCTTTACCCGCGATGCGCTCAACAACCCACGCACCGAATCGATGGTCCGGGCGATTGCCCAGCTGGCCCAGACCATGAATATGGAGACCATCGCGGAATTCGTGGAGACCCAGGAACAGAAACTGCACATGGCTGCGCTCGGCGTCGATTTCGCCCAGGGCCATGCGGTCGGCACACCCTTGCCGCTTCAGGAACTGTTTCGCAAGCTGGCAAGCTACACCAACGGATCCTGAGACCCGGGCGACTGCCGATGCTGCTTCGCTGCTTGCCGATTGCCGCTGCGCTGCTGATGTGGCCCTCGCTCGAGGCCCTTGCCCGGCCACTGGTGCTGGCGGGTGGTACCGTGATTCATGGCTATTCCCACGCGCCCCTGCGCAACGGTGTCATCGTCATCGAGGGCGAGCGCATCACCGCAGTGGGAACGGTGGACTCCGTCAGCCTGCCGCCGGATGCCGAGGTCATCTCCACCGAGGGCATGACCGTCTTGCCCGGCCTGTGGGATCTGCAGGTCCACCTCGATCGGATCGGCAGTGCCGACGAGGAACGTTGGCGTGAGGTGTACCTGCCGATCGTACCGAGGGTGGTTGGACCGCTGGTGGCGCGCCAGCTCCTCGAGGCAGGGGTGACCAGCATCCGGGCCATGCCTACCAGTGCACGAGCCGGCCTCGGCCTGGCCGAGCGCGTGCGTGAAAAGCGGGTCGATGGCCCGACGATACACGCCACGGGCCGCGCGCTCGGCAAGCTGTCTCGCTTCCCCGGGGAGCCTGTCTTTCAGGTCACCGGAGCCCAGTCTGCAGCCGCCCAGGTGGCGGAACTCGCCCGGGCGGGAGCCGGCTTCATCGTGCTGGAACAACTCGAGCTCTGGTCGGCAGATGAGCTTGCTGCGGCCGTCGGCGAAGCGCGCATCCGCGCATTGAAGGTGTTCGCACGCGGCGAGGGCTCACGGTCCGTCGAACGTGCGCTGGAGGCGGGTGTGGACGGTTTTATCGGCATGGACTTCGGCACCGAGCCGGCCATCCCGGCGGCAACCCTGGAGAAGATCGCCGCGCGCGCGCGCGCCACCGACAAGCCGCCTCTCAGCTGGACCCCAGCCGTTTCCGGGGTCCTCAATTACGAGGCCTTGCGCCGCGATCCGGAGCCGCTCGATGACCCGGCCAGTTTCGCCGGCCTGCCGCCGCTGATGAGCATGGACTTGCAGGCCTCGATGCGTTATCTCGACCGCGTGCGCTGGTACGACATGCCGGCCCTGCGGGCCGCTGGCCTGTGTCCGAAGTTGCGGCAACTTCAGGAGGCTGGAGTGCGGCTGGTGATAGGCAGTGATTCCGGAGCCCCTGGCCATCTGCACACGCGTGCCGCCTGGCAGGAGGTGGATGACTGGGTGCGTAACTGCGGCATCGACCCTATGTTTGCCATCCAGGCCGCCACGCGTGAGGCTGCGGCAGCCATGGGTCTCGAGCACGAGTCCGGCACCCTCTCACCCGGCAAGTACGCCGACATCATCGCGGTGCGGGGTGATCTCCTGCGGCATCCCGCGCTCCTGCAGCGGCTCGACATCATCATTCGTCACGGGCGGCGCTTCCGCTAGCGGCGGCCGTTACCACCAGGGAGTCATCCATGCCTCGTTTCGTCCTGCGCGCCGCCATCGCTGCCCTGGGCCTGTGGCTCGCCAGCGCATGGGTCGATGGCCTGGTCATCGAGACGCCCCTGACGCTGCTGTTCGCCGCCCTGCTGCTCGGCATCGTCAACGCGCTCGTGAGGCCGCTCCTGATCCTGCTGACCCTGCCTTTCCTGGTGCTGAGCCTGGGCCTGTTTCTGTTGGTGATCAACGCCCTGATGCTGGGCCTGGTCGCTGCGCTGCTGCCCGACATGCGCCTTGATGGCTTCCTGTCGGCGGTGGGTGCCGCGCTGATCGTCAGCGTGGTCAGCCTGGCCGGGTCACTCGCCTTCGGTTCAACCAACGATTTGCGTAACCGGTGACCAGCGCGGTCGAGAGCAGGATAACCGCCATGCCGGCAATCTGTGCCGCGGACAGCCGTTCGTCCAGCACCAGCCAGCCGAGCAGGGCGGCGACGCCCGGAATGACGTACCCAAACGAGCCGGCGATCACCGGCGTGGACTGCCTGACCAGGAAGTTATAGGCGGAGTAGGCGATACAGGTACTCATCACCGTCAGCCACAGGAAGGCGGTGGTGGCTTCAGGTGTCCAGTCGGTGTCGAAGGGCTCACCCGAGACCTGAGACCAGGTCAACAAGCCGAGTCCACCAACCAGCATCTGCATGGCCAGCACTGTCTCGGGCGGATTGGCTGTCTCGATGTTGCGGTAATAGATCGTCGCTACGGACCAGCCGAGGCATCCGACCAGCACCACTCCGGACCAGGCCAACTCGCTGGTGTCGGCGTTGCCGAAGGGATCGAGCACCAACGCCACGCCTATGACGCCCAGCAGCAAGCCCACCATGGCTGTAGCGTCGAGTCGGCTGGCCCGTGGACCGAGGGTGCCGAGCCCGGCAATCATCAGAGAAGACGTCGCATTGAGCAGTGCGCCAACGTTGGAAGGCACGTGCTGAAAGCCGAGCGCATTGCAACCGTTGCTGATGAGGATGGCGCCGGTGGCCAGCAGTACGACCTGCCGAAGGTCGTCACGGCCCAGCTTCGGCCGACCGTGTCGCCACCACGCGAGCGCACCCAGGAACAGGCCGGCGATCGTGAAGCGCAGCCCTGAAACGAGGAGTGCCGGCTCATCCATCACCAGGACCTTGGTGGCGAGCGGGCTAGATCCCCAGATGAGGTAGACCAGGACGAGCGCGATGACTACCGGGGACAATCAGGTCCTGCCCGCGCCCGCACTCCGGAAGATCCATGCGGCCACCAGTGCCAGCGCAGCGAGCCCTGCCCACTGCCCAGGCCGCCAATCAGCAGCCACTGCCAGCACGTTGGCATCGCCCGTGGCCACGATGGGAATGGCCAGCAGCACGCCCAGCAATGCCTCGCCGGCTATCAGTCCAGCTGCCAACAGCAAACCGGTCCGGCCCGCCTTCTCGACATCCAGGCCACGGGCGGCGAGGCGGCGACCCACCAGGTGCGCCAGCAACCCACCCGCGAAGATAGGCGTTGAAAGCTCGAGCGGCAGATAGATGCCCACCGCCACAGCCAGTACAGGCGCGCGCCACGTGCTGCCGACTCGACGAAGCTGTTCATCGAGCACGATCACGGCCACGCCCACCGCGACACCCACGCCGATCATGGCCCAGGGCAGGCCGCCCAGGAACATGCCGCGGGCCACCGAGGCCATCAGGGTTGCCTGCGGCGCGGCCAGCGCATTCACGCCCTCGCGTGCCGGTTCACCGATACCGTAGGCCTCCATCAGCAGGTTGAGCACGGGTGCCATCACGGCGGCACTGCAGACCGCGCCGATGGCCAGCATCACCTGCTGGCGCCAGGGCGTGGCGCCGACCAGCTGGCCGGCCTTGAGGTCCTGCAGGTTGTCGCCGGCGATGGAGGCCGCATTACAGATCACCGCACCGATCATGATCGCCGCCACCGGCCCGATGCTGGAGCCGCGGCCAAGCAGCGCGAGCAGCACCAGCGAGGCGAACAGGATGGTGGAGATGGTGATCCCGGAGACCGGGTTGTTCGAGGAGCCCACCAGGCCGGCCATGTAGCCGCTGACCGAGGAAAAGACGAAACCGGCGACCACCATGATGACGGCCATCGCCAGCGCCACGCCGAGGTTGTCCACCAC
>JAURMS010000133.1 GCA_030830595.1 Gammaproteobacteria bacterium
CTCGGTGCATGTGGCAGCCTTGGTCGGATTAGGACTGTTCGGGTTGTTTGCGCGCAGAAGGCCGGACACGCCTGTGGCAACGGTGCAGGTACAGTCTCCTGCAGAGCAGACCCTGTCGCCCGTCAGCGCCGGTGCGGCGGGCATGGCATTGATCGCCATGCTGTTTGAAGAAATTGCCACTCGGCGAGAGACTGAGGGTAATTTTACGCTGGTGGCGAGCGTCGCGGTCTTGGGGCTCGTGGTCATTCTCAGGCAGTTGGTCGCCTCGAGGCTCAATGCATTATGGCTGCTGGGTCAGCAGGATCGTCTAGAGGACGAAGTCAAGGCACGCACCGCCGATCTTGCGGCTGCCAAGGAGGCGCTGGAACGGCTCGCTACCACGGATCAGCTGACCGGAGTGGCCAATCGCCGGCGGTTCGATCAAGTCATGGAGGAAGTGACCGCCAGTTGCCGTCGTGCCGGTGAACCGCTGGGCCTGTTGCTCATCGATATCGACGCCTTCAAGGCCTATAACGACCATTACGGGCATCAGGGTGGTGATGACTGTCTGCGGGCCGTGGCCGAGGCGATGGCTCGCGAGGTTGGGCGCGAGACCGACACTCTCGCCCGCTTCGGCGGCGAGGAGTTCGCCGTCATCTGTCCGGGGACGCCAGAGCAGGGTTTGCTCGTCCTCGGCGAGCGCCTGCGTGCGGCAGTCGAAAGGCTTGGAATGGAGCATCGGGCCTCGGACTATGGAAGCGTCGTGACCATCAGCGTGGGAGCGGCCTCGATTACCCCATCGCGCCATCTGCAGGATCATGATCTGGTGTCGTTCGCCGACCAGGCTCTTTACGCTGCCAAGGCGGCGGGCCGTAATCGGGTGGAGGCCTTCTCCAGAGTGATGGGCGGTCACCCGGGGCCAACTACATGAGGCTGACATGCGGATATTGATGACCGGCGCATCGGGCTTCATCGGTAGGCACCTGTGTCCGGTGCTTGCCGCCGGCGGTCATGAGGTGATCGCCTGGGTGCAAACCTCGCCCTTGGACCGATTACATGGAGTCCAGCAGGTCGCGCGTTCTCTGATGGAGGTGAAAGGAGAGGTAGATGCGGTCGTGAACCTCGCTGGCGCTTCTATTGCGGGCGGGCGGTGGACCGTCAAAAGGAAGGCGGTGTTACTCGAATCCAGAATCGACACCACTCGGCGCTTGATTGACTGGATGGACGCCGTTGCACCCCCGCGTGTCCTGGTGTCCTCTTCTGCCGTGGGGTGGTATGGCGACCATGCCGATCGCTGGATCACCGAGGAAGGTCTATCTGGGCAAGGTTTTTCAGCGGAGCTGTGTCAGCGCTGGGAACAGGTGGCATTGGAGGCCAGGACCCTCGGTACTCGCGTCGCATTAGTCCGCACCGGGGTCGTCCTGGGTGCGGACGGCGGAGCCTTGGCGAGCATGCTGCCGGCTTTTCGATTTGGGCTGGGTGGACCCTTGGGCGGGGGGGCGCAGTACTTTCCGTGGATCCACGTCGAAGACATCGTTGGGATCTACCGATGGCTGATCGAGAGTTCGGGGCTGGAGGGTCCCTTCAACGCGGCGGCCCCGAATCCAGTCACCCAGGCCCAATTTGCCTGGACCTTGGGCCAGGTGCTTGGCCGCCCCGCCATCATGAACCTGCCCGCGTGGATGCTAAGAATTCTGCTTGGGGAAATGTCGGAGCTGCTGTTGACCAGCAGCCGGATGATGCCTGACCGCCTGTTGAAAACAGGGTTTCACTTTCGTCATCCGGAGGTGCGCCCGGCCCTGAAGGCGCTGCTTAGAAACGGCCGGACAGCGGACTAGTCATCTTTCCTGCGGCCGCCCGTGCCGCGTTTTTCGGGACCCCCATAGTACAAGGCACGATGGGAGAAGGCCCCGAAGCGGCGATCCTCGTCCCCCTTCCTGCGATCAGGAAACTTCAGATAACTGCAGGCGCACTGCTCGGGCATGGTGCAGTTCTTGAGCGGCAGCAGCGGTGCTTCCGCTGCCAGTACGCGCTGGCCATCCAGTTTCTTGCTCGCTGCGCAACGAGCGCCCCTGGAGACGATGGCGACCGCCGGAAATTTCCCTGTCATTCGCCAAGATTAATACGGTAGCGCGGCGATGTGAACCCTGAGAAACGGCATTTTTATGCCGCTCGAAATGTGAGATGGGTCACGGTTTGGTTCTGGTGCGCGACATAAGCGTATACGCCTGTGAGACGCGTCGCACTTTCCCTTTGAGTACGCATGTACCGTTCCCTTCGACTCCGGGGAGGCGCAGCGTGAAGTTGTGCCGACAAATTCATGAGCGATTCGGTGGAGAGGGCAGGGTGAATCATTCAGAAGGTCAGACGTTGCCTACGGTGGGAGGCCCGCCGTCGCGTCTCAGCGTGGCCCAAGTATCCCTGATCATCACCTTCCTGATGATCGGTGCATGGTACCTGGAATGGCGGCTCGGAACCTTCAACCCACATGCCCTGTGGTTTTCCTGGCTTGTCTATGGGGCGGAAGTCTTCGGCTTCTTCGGTGCCCTGTGCTACATCTTCACCTGTTGGCGCCTCGAAGATCGGCAGGCCCTGCCGGTACCGGAAGGCCGCAGCGCAGACGTCTTCATCCCGACAATCAATGAGCCCGTGTACATGCTTCGCCGCACCCTCGTGGCGGCCAAGCGCATGAAGCACGTGGGCGAGGTATGGCTGCTCGATGACGGCAATCGCCCTGAAATGCGTCAGTTGGCTGAGGAAATCGGCTGTCGGTACCTGGCCCGGGAGCACAATACCCACGCCAAGGCAGGAAACCTCAACAACGCCCTGAAACACTGCGACGCTGAGTACATCGCTATTTTCGATTGCGATCACGCCCCCAGCGTCGGCTTCCTGGACGAGACCCTGGGTTTTTTCAACGACCAGCGCGTGGCCTTCGTCCAGACTCCGCAGGACTTTTACAACCTGGACTCCTTCCAGCATCGCGTGGATCGTGATCATTCGCTGGTGTGGAGTGAGCAGATGCTGTTTTTCCGGGTGATCCAGGCTGGCAAGGATCGCTTGAACGCTGCCTTCTTCTGTGGAAGCTGTGCCGTGGTGCGCAAGACTGCCCTCGAGGACGTTGGCGGTTTTGCCACGGGCACTGTGACCGAGGATATCCATACCTCGCTGCTGCTGCACAAGCGGGGCTGGAAGTCGGTCTATTACGGCCGATCGCTGGCTTTCGGGATGGCTCCAGCCGGGGCCATTCCATTCCTGAAGCAAAGGCTGCGCTGGGGCCAGGGGGCCATGCAAGTCTGGCGTAAGGAAGGCATCCTGTTTGGGCGGGGCCTGAGTTTCGGGCAGCGGATCAGTTACCTCGCCACGCTCATGCAGTACTTCGAGGGCTGGCAGCGTGGCATCCTGTTCCTTGCGCCTGTTGTCGTATTGGGACTGGGCATCATGCCCATCGTGGCCTTCGACCGCGACTTCATTGTTCATTTCCTGCCTTACATCATCTTGAACTACTGGGTCTATGAAGAAGTGGCCCGGGGCTATGGACGCAGCCTGCTGACCGAGCAGTACACGATGATGCGCTTTGCCATCTTCGTCACCGCCACCTTCGGGTTTTTCTTCCGCAAGCTTCGTTTTGTGGTGACCACCAAGATGCTGGGGGAAGCGGATGCAACCAAAAGAACCCTTTGGCCGCAGCACCTGGTGCTGATCCTGAACTCTGTAGCGATTCCAGTGGGTGTTTTCTATCACTGGCGCTTGGGGCACCTGTCCACTGGCGCCGTCGTGGCCAACATCATATGGGCCGGCTTTGCGCTTAGTGTGGCTGCGCTGGCCATCGGCTACGCCATTCGCCTCGCGCGCCATCGCCGCCGGGAGTACCGCTTTCCGCTGCCGGTGCCCTTCAAGCTTGCTCGGGAACCGAGGAGCGTGATGGTCAGGGCCTCCGACATTTCCTCCCTCGGCTGTCGTCTGACGGGCCCGGTCGCGGTGACCGCCGTGGTCGGGGACCGCCTGGTGGGCCAACTGCTACTGCCTGCGGGCCCCCTGAAAGTAGATGCCATCGTTCGATCAAGGCTGGTGGAAAAACTGCGCAATGGCGAAGAGCGGATTTCCGTGGGTTGTGAGTTCGACTGGAAGCATTTTGCCGAACGGATGCAGCTAGATGCCTTCCTGTTCGGTTCAGACCTGCAAATGCGCCTCAATGGCTGGCGTGAACAGACGCCGACCCCCTGGGAGCGCCTGGATGCGCTGTTGAGGGGGGCCTGGCGGGGAGCAAAGCTGCCTAGGGCCGAGGGCTGGTCGCCGCTGGTCTATCGCGACGCCAATGCCGCGTCGGGTATCGGGGTCGGGTACATTTCACGTAACATAATGCCGAACGGCTCCCGAGCGCTGGTGACGGTGTTCGGCATGCCAGGCGGGGCTCGGGTGGCGGCACACGAGGTGACCGAAAACGGGGCCCAGTTCGTGGACGGCGAGGTCGGTGAACCCGAGATGATGGGTAGCAAGCTCTCGCCTCTCTACCTGCACAGGCTGCATGCACAATGAAAAACACGGTTCTGGTTGGATGTCTGGCATGGTGTTGTTCACTTTCTGCGTCCGCAGCAGACAACACTTGGTTCATGGGGGCCGAAGGGTCTGACAGCGCCTACTCAGGCTACGTGGGGGTGCTGGTGCCCAGCGAGGGACTGGCGGAGCAGGGCAGCGGCTGGTTTCAGCGCTACTGGGCGGACACCTTCGGCTACGAGTACCTCGGCCAGCCGGGCCTGATTGAGGCCGAAGCGTACGGTGCAGAGGTGGCTGTGGGCTGGAGCGCATCCTCGGCCGATGGCTATGGCGCGATTTCCATCGGATACCGGTTCGTCGACACCGAATTGACCCCTGACGATTTAAGTGCCAGCGCCCGTGGCGGTAAGAGCGGAGCCAAGTTGCAGTTCGACGGCGAACGTCGATTCTCCTCCGCATGGAAGGCCCAGGCCATTGCCTCCTACACCACCAGTTTTGATGGCTACTGGAGCCGCATGCGACTGCTCAATACCTCCAACGCATCGGCACACCTTGGGCTCGAGGTCGCTGCCCAGGGCAATGACGAGTACGACGCCTGGCTGACCGGCCTGGTGGCGGTGTTCCAGCCCTCGGATGGCGCCTGGTCGGTTGCGCTGAAAGCAGGATACCGCTTTCAGGACGATCTCGACGGCGCCTATGGCGGGCTGGAATTGAGTCGGCGTTTCTAGTCGCTCAGTCAGGCGCGGAAGCTCGAAAGCCCGGCCATGTTGCCGGGTTTTTTATGTCCAAAATTCCTGATTTATGTCAAACAAAAACTTGATCCAGTTCACATTTTTCGTAATCTGACATAACGCCGGGAATCGCCCGGCCTTGCCGGGGGCGCGGGATGTCAGGCAGGCGTCTACGAAGCATCGTGTCGGCCACTACTGTGGTGGTTGCCGGGAGCGTCATTGCGGGTGCCGAGGCCGCGAGGCGCCCTGCCAAACCGCCCAAGGCCGAGGTGAGCTTTGTTGACTGGCTGGACGCTCAGGACACCCAGCGCTGGTCCATGGCCGACGGCTGGACCAACGGTCCGCCATTCGACAATGGCTGGGCAGCCGATCACGTGCAGTTTTCCAACGGTCTGCTCGAGATCCTGCTGGACGATCAGTCCACGCGAGGAGAGCCCTACACCTCTGGCGAGTACCGAACCAACGGATTCCACGGCTATGGCTGTTTCGAGGCCAGCTTCCGACCCATTGCAGTGCCCGGTGTTGTGACCAGCCTGTTCACCTACGCCGGTCCCTACGACAATGGTGGAAATGGGCTGCACAACGAGATTGACATCGAGTTTCTGGGGAATGGGTTTCGTGATGACGGCAAGACCCTGCTGCAGTTCAATTTCTGGACCAATTACTCCGGCGGACCGACCAACGAAATCGATGTCCTGCTGCCGTTCGACGCTTCCGCAGATTTCCATCGCTATGGCTTCAGATGGACGTCGGCAGGGATCACCTGGTTCGTCGATGGCGAGGCGGTCTTCGAGGTGCTTGACGACCCGGCAGCGCCGACGCCGAAGGCCGCGGATTCGCTGCAAAAGCTCATGTTGAACGCCTGGCCGGTGGACGCCAGTGCATCCGGCTGGGCAGGGGAGTTCCTGTATCCGGGCAGCCCCTTGGTGGCCCAGTACGAGTGGGTGAGGCATCTGGCCGGCGAGGGCTGCAGCCTGGAAAATCCTCCTGTCGAGCCTCCACCGCCGCCCCCCCCAACGGGTGTCGAGACCGATCTCTCGGTCGCTGATATCGGCCTGTCGGTGGTGGCCAGGGGCGCTCAGGTCGTCAGCCAGGTCAGGGTGACCAACGGCCTGGGAGTGGGGGTGCCGGGCGTGGCCGTCAGCGCGTCCTGGAGCGGCGCCGTGACCTCCGGAGACCGACTGAGAGAGACGGATGCCAACGGCCTGGCAACCTTTTACTCCTCCCGAACGAAGGCCACTGGCGAGGTGGTGTTCTGCGTAGACGACCTGGCTCTGGCTGGCTTCGTTTACCGACCGGGCGCCAACCTGGAGTCCTGCGATCGGGTGCTCAAGTAGGCCTGTGGCCGTTTCTGGGGCTCCTCAGCAGCTTCCCACTTAGCGCCAGCAGGATCAGCGCCATCACCAGGGCAAAGGGCGCCAGCTGGTTGTAGGCGCCCAGCCAGCGGTTCAGTTCGTTGAGCAACAGTGCCCAGACCCCGATGGCTACGTAGGTGGCCCCAAGCACCACCCCCAGGTTAACCCAGGGTCGAAGGCCAATCAGGAAGCCGATGATGGCTCCCACCACCGGGCCGGTCATCCAGAAGGGTGTAAACACGAAAAAGAACAGTCCCAGGATGCCAAAGCGCTGGACCCGGCCCTGATGTTGGGTGGCGGCGGTCCGCATGCGTCCCATGAGGGCATTCCAGCGGGGGGTGTCGATCAGGTGGGTCCAGGTCAGGGCGAACAGGGGGTAGACCACGATGACCTGGACTGTCTCGATCAGCATGTTAATGGGGATGACCTGCTCGTGTCCCAGGCCACTTGCATAGCCGAAAGACATGCCGGCCGCGCGGCCGATGCTGAGGTTGAGTCCTGCCATCACGATGTAAGTGAAAGCCTGTTCCGGCGCCACCAGCCAGGCTAGGCCGATGCCGATAGCCAACAGCAAGACGCCGAGCAGGCCGAACAGCAGGATGCGGCCTTCCGGGGTTGCCAGTAGCAGGTGCCGGGGGGGATCGATCGGTGGCAACGACATCGGGATAGTGTGCGCCAAAAAAGAAGCCCCGGGGTGGCCCGGGGCTTCCGTCAGCACTATCAGTTACTCAGCTTAAAACCGGTAGCTGACCTGGCCGATGTAGGTGCGACCGAACAGGTCGTAGCCGACACCAGGCAGGGTGTTATAGATCCTTCCCGCGCCATTGCTGCCCTGGTCGGACACGTACGGCGGGTCCTTGTCGAACACGTTACGCACGGTGGCAATGACGTCCACCTTGGAGGAAGGCGAGTAACGCAGGGACAAGGTGTGGTTCAAGTAGTTGGGCGTGCGGTTCTGGCGGTCCTTGTTTTCCGTGCCTGGGTCGAAATTTGGATCTTCTTCGCTCGCGCCTACGAAGTCCATCGACCAGGCAACACGGAAATCACGCCAGTCGTACCGTATCTGCGTGCGAGCAGACAGGCGTGGAAAGCCCCAGCCACCGTCCAGTAAATAAACCGTCCCGGAACTCTCCAACAACTGCTTCTCCAGGTAAGTTGCAGTCAAATCAACCGTAAGCTTTCCGGTCGGAAACTGGTGCTCAAACAACATATTGAAGTCATAGCCCTGGGATTGCTGCCTGCCCAGATTCTGGTACGAGGCATCCACAGAGGTAAGTTGCCCAGTCGCACCACGAGGGCCGACTCGGCTGCAATACGGACTGCTGAAGTTCACCGAATCGTAGCAGGAGAACAGGATAAACCCGGTGCCAGGAGCTTCAATCGCCTTATTCAGCTTGATATCAAAATAATCCACTGCAAAAGAGATATCCGCATAGCTTGGGGTGTAGGCGAATCCAATTGTCAGAGCATCTGAGGTTTCAGCATCCAGCCCGCTTGCCCCCTTGAAAAAGGTCGGTATAGAAGACGTCGCTCTGTAGGTTTCCGGATTTAACCCTTGCGCGAAACAGTTATCGTAGATCGGGTCGCCTGGTTGATAGACTGATCCGTACTGACTGCAAGGGTCATTGAGATTTGATGAAAAGCCGAGCGTGTCGGCAAGAAACTGCTCGTAGAGTTTGGGTGGCCGGAAAGAGGTACCCAAGGTCGTGCGCAACAGCAACTCAGAATTCACCTGGTAATTGAGGCCGAGACGGTAGGTAGTGTCGCTACCGTATGATTCGTAGTCCGTCCAGCGCCCAGATGCGCTCAGAAAAACACTCTCCGCGTAAGTCATGCCGGACAGCAGTGGTATTTCCAGCTCGGCAAAGATTTCCTGCACCTGGTCGTCGCCACGCGTAATGCCAGCGGTACTGAAGCCCCAGAAATTGTTGGCCTGGGCATCCGGGTCGGGCACGTCATCGATGGCCTCATCGCGATATTCCAAGCCTAGTACCGCCTTGACAGTGCCAGCGGGGAGCTGGAACAGGTCGCCTGTGGCGAAGGCCGAAATAGTGTAGCCGTCATAGATAGTGCGGCCCACGGTGTCCTTGCTGATGAAGGCCAGCGCGTCAGCGGGAATGATGCCACGCAGCAGTGCGTCTTCGGTCCAGAGATTCAGCGGCACGCAGTCTGCGAACTCAGCAAGAGCGGAGTCGTCACAGGTGACGCTTCCGTCGGGTCTCGTAACTATCCTGTTTGTTGCCGCAAAGACTCGGTCATCCAGCCATTGCTCCTTCCGGTAGGTTCCCTTGGATCGGCCGTACCCGATGTTGAGTTCGTAGTCCCACGATCCAGTTAAGTCCCCCTTCAAACCGACGTAAGCATTATAACGCTCGACATCAATGTAAGAATTGGGATCCTGTAAATTCCAACTCATTACCACTGGCTGCGCCAGGCCGTCGTTAAGGCTTCCGCGATAAAAAATAAACTCCGAGAAGGGATTA
>JAURMS010000134.1 GCA_030830595.1 Gammaproteobacteria bacterium
CGGCCTGGGTGGCAGGCTGCCTGTACCTGCGGCTCTCCGGATCCGAGTCGGCCGTTCTGGAGGGTCGAACCCGCTTGGGTGGCGAGGCCTTCGTCGGGGAGCAGTTCTGGAGCGACGTCCGGGAGCAGCGACTGCCTTTTTTTTCAGGGCCATCGCCGTTGTGGCGCGTGGCCTTGCCGGCCCGGGCACCGTGCCTCGACCTGGGCAGTGAAGAGTTCATCGAGTGGAACGGCAGGCTGCGCTGGGTACACAGTGACCGGCCGGCCGAGGTCGTGCGGGCGCGGGCTGAGGCACTGGGAGGACATGCCACGCTTTTTCGTGGTGGAGACCGCAGCGTCGGCGCTTTCCATCCACTGCAGCCGGCGCTGCTCGACCTCCATCGGCGCCTGAAGGCGGAATTCGATCCGGCGGGTATCCTGAATCCCGGTCGGCTGTACGCGGAGCTCTAGATGCAGGTTGAATTGAAGCCCCCCCTCGCGACGGAGCCACTGGCTCGCGAGGCCGCATCGGTTATCGGCCGCTGTGTTCACTGCGGCTTCTGCAATGCGACCTGCCCGACCTACCAGCTGCGGGGCGATGAGCTCGACGGTCCGCGTGGTCGGCTCTACCTGATGAAGCAGTTGCTGGAGGGCAAGCCGGCCGGCGAGATCACCCGCCTGCACCTCGATCGCTGCCTGACCTGTCGCGCCTGTGAGACTGCCTGTCCCTCCGGCGTCGAGTACGGCCGGGCGGTCGAGGCGACCCGCGAGTTGCTGGATCAACAACTGCCGAGGCCGGCGTTGGGTCGATGGCAGCGGACGGCCCTGAGGATGTTCCTCGGCAGCGCCGCATTTTCATTCGCGTTGACCATCGGCCGCCTGCTGAGATCCTGGTTACCCGCATCCCTGCGCCGCAGGATTCCGCCGCGCGAGGCGGCCGGCCCGTGGCCCGTGGCTGCCCATCCCCGCCGCGTGTTGGTGCCGAGGGGCTGCGTGCAGCCTGCCCTGTTTCCCAGGACCGATGCGGCCCTGGCCCGGATCCTGGAGCGGCTGGGAGTAAGCACGGTGCCCATCGGCGGCTGCTGTGGTTCCCTGCGCCAGCACCTGGATGATCCTGCCGGCGGGCTGGCAGACGTTCGCGCGAACGTCGATGCCTGGTGGCCCCAGGTAGAGCAGGGCGTGGAGGCCATCATGATGACTGCCTCGGCCTGTGGTCTGCAGGTCAAGGACTACGGCCGCTTGCTGAGTGAGGACCCCGCTTATGCCCAGCGCGCGGCCCGCATCGCTGCGCTTGCGCGGGATCCCGCCGAGTACCTGGCCGGATTCGCGACCGAGCTCGACAGGCTGTGCACCGCGAAGGACGCGCGCATCGCCTTTCACGCGCCCTGTACCCTGCAGCACGGCCAGCGCCTGGGTGGCAGCGTCGAAGCGCTGCTGACCAGGCTGGGCGCGAAGCCGTTACCCGTCGCTGATGCGCAGTTGTGTTGCGGCTCGGCCGGGGCCTATTCGATATTGCAGCCCGAGATGTCGAGGCGACTCCGCGAGCGTAAGTTGAGCGCGCTCACTGCAGGGGGCCCAACCGAGATACTTTCGGCGAACGTCGGCTGCATCGCCCACCTGGGGGCAGGCACGGACCTTCGGATCAGGCACTGGGTGGAGTGGCTGGAAGAGCACTGCAGTTGATCGCCAGCGCCGAGGCAACCTCGCGTTCCCGCTCCTCGCCTGCGGGTCTGTTCAGGCGTTCCCCCAAAACGACCATGGTGGAAGATCCGCCGCCATCGAGGTTCAGTGCGTCGACTGCACCGGCGCTGGCCATGAGACCGGCAAGCTCCTGAAGGTTGACGCCGCGGCTCGACGACTGCCTGCCATCCACCACCATCAGGATCAGCTTGCCGTCCACGGTCCGGCCTGCGGCAGTGCGAGGATGAACCCGGGGGATGGAGGTGCCAAAGAAAACCTCCTCGTCGACGGTGATGAACTCCTTGCCCTCCCGCAGCAGGTTCGGGCCGGCGCCGATTGCACTGCGCACGGGCCATGGACGCAGGAGCGGTTGCCACTCTTTCCCGACGGGCCGTCCCGCCCGGTTGGGTGCAGGATCAGTCCATAGATGGACCCCGTCCCTGGAGCCACTGGCCCAGCCGATCGCCACCCGGTTGTCCGCGTCGAAGCCGATGGCGGCCCGTGCCGTGCGGTACTCCTCGCCGTCTCGGGTGATCACGGGGTCGCCATCGGAGATCAATTTGCCATCAGTCACCAGCAGACCGACGTGCGTAGCCGGGTCGGAGGCCATCCTGAAGTAGCCGGCGTTCACCACCACGCATACCTCATTGCCGTCTGCGAAGTCGCTGACCGTCTGTTTGCCGTCCGCGTCATCGGAGATCATTACCCGAGCCTCGATTCCCGGAGCCGAGGCGTCGACACTGGCATACCAGGCCCGCAGTGCGGGATCCTCGCTCCTGCCCTCATATACCCGGATGGCTTCGGGCAGGCGGGCGTTGAGCGCGTCGAGCTCCCGCCATTCAACGGCCAGGCCTCGTGTCCCCATGGTGTGCGGTTTGAGCACCCGTCCGGGGGTGCTTTGCAGCACCTGTCCGTCCTCTACTACGAAGCGCCCGTTGACCAGCACGTGACGGATACCGGTCGGTAACTGATGCGGATCGAAGAACGTGGCCCGGTCCTCCAGCTCCCGCGGATCGAACAGCACCAGGTCGGCATGGAAGCCGGTGCGGATCAGTCCGCGATCGCTGATTCCGAGGATGGTGGCGGGCAAGGAGGTTGACGAGCGAACGGCGTCCGCCAGGCTTTGCACCCCGAGCTCCATCGCATAGCGTCGCAACTTGCGCGGGAAGGTGCCGTAGTAGCGCGGATGTACCGGTCCGTCGGCGGGCAGGGCGATGCCGCCGTCGGTGGCAGTCGCCACCCAGGGCCGCGCGGCGAAGGCCAGCAGGTCGGCCTCGTCCAGCGACAGTCCGCGGAGCCTAGCGCCACCCGGGCGGCTGCGCTCGCCACTCAGTTGGAGTTGGATGGCCGCCTGCACCGGATCCACGCCTTGTCCATCGGCGAGCTGCTGCAGGGTCTGGCCCACCAGGGCGATGTCCGGATAGCCGTGCACCACGATCCGTCCCGCGCCCCCACGTCGACGGATCTCATGCTGCACGTCGAGCCGGATCCGGGCCTCGGTCTCCGGGTTGCCGAGGAACCCCTCAAGCACTTCGGCCGGTGTGCGGACGGCCGGGTCCTTGGTGTTCTTTGCGCTGATCGCCCAGCGTGGCAGCAGCACGGTGTTCCCGTCCGTCCCGGTGCTCGGATACGGATACTGGTCGGCCCAGATGCGCACGCCTGCGGCGCGAGCTTCTTCTATCAACTGGATGGCTTCGGCGTGCCGTCCCCAGTAGTGCTCGCCCTTGGCCTTGATGTGCGAGGCGACCACCTTGACGCCGGTCTGCCGCCCGATGTCGATGGTCTCCCTCAGCGCGTCGAACAGGTCGGGCGGTCCCGGTGGATCCTGGCTGGGCCAGAACCACATCGGGTCCCCGCCCTCGGCACGCTGGTGAGAGATGTAGACGCCGTCGGTTGCCGCCAACTCGGCTACCAATGCGTTGACTTCCTCGGTGGTGCTCCAGCGCCCTGGCACGTACTCGAGGCCGGCCGACAGGCCGATGGCCCCCTCCCTCAGGGCGCGGCGCAGCAGTGCGCGCATGGCGGTCACCTCGGCCTCGGTCGCCGGCCTACGGTGGTCGTCGCCCATCACGCGTTGCCTCAGGGTGCCGTGACCGACCATCAGCATGACGTTAGGTCCGATGCCCTGCCGCTCGAGCAGCCGCCGCTGGGCCAGGATCGGCCAGGGCGAACGGCTGTCCTGGTTGACGACCACGGTGGTGATGCCCTGGGCGACCAGGTTGGGCGCCGACTTGCGCGCCGGGTCATTGGTGCGCAGCGTGGCTTCCCCGGGCTTGGCGCTGCCGTCGTCGGCATGGGAATGGATGTCGATGAAGCCCGGTGTCAGGTAGAGGCCCTCAGCCTCGATCACCCGCCGCCCCCGGGCTCCCTCGAGCTGGCCGACCGCCGCGATGCGCCCGCGTTCTACGGCCACGTCTGCGGCGAACCAGGGGTTGCCGGTGCCGTCGAGCACGCGGGCGCCCCGGATCAGCAGGTCGTAGGTCACCGGCCGGGACTCCGCGACCGGGCCGTGGCAGGTCAATGCCATCAGGAGCGAGGCGGTCAGGATATGGCGTTTCATGGCATCACGGCCCCGATGGTTCAGTACAGCTTGCCGAACTGATCGATCAGCAGGTACACCGAGAAGCCACCGTAGAACAGCACCGCCCACAGCACCGCTCCATAGCGAAAACCGCCCAGTCCGATGGCCCGAGGCAATACGCCGCGATTCAACTGGATCAGCAGCACGGAGTACACGAACATCACCAGGCCATTCAGCGCCGAGGCGATCACCAGCAGCAGCAGCGGCTGACGCACACCCGATAGCAGGATGACCGAGCCAAAGGCGATCATCAGCCAGACGACCAGCACATAAAGGCCACTTTCGGTCCAGGCCTGGCTGTCACGCAGCCAGTTTGTCTTGGCGATATCGGCGACGATACGGCCGATCATGTCCAACACTGTCAGATTGGTCGACAGCAGCACCACCATGCCAGTGAGCCAGAAGGCCTGTCCCACCCAGGGGCCGACCCGCTGGTTGAGATTGTCGCCCAGCAGGCGCACAAAATCGAAGCTCGCTGCCGTGCTGCCGGCGTCGACGTACAGCCAGGCCAGCATCATGAACAGCATGATGGCGAACAGGCCCAATAGGAAGAAGGTCAGGAATTGTTCGCGGTTGGCCACTCGCCACCAGCCACGCCAGCGGCGCATGTTGGCCTCGTCCTGGTGGAAGAAGTAGCCGATCGCGGCCTGGGTGGTTTGCTGGCCCGTGATCGGCGAGGCGATCTTAGGCAGGTGTGCGCCCATGCCCATGCCCTTGTCGCGTACCCAGTTGGATTGAGCGAGGTTCATGACGCCGCCGGCTCCAGCGAAGGCGATGGCCCCCAGCACCAGCGCAACGGGCAGCTTGTCGAAAGCCTCGGGCATCGCCGGGAGGTCGGTGGTGAAGCCCCGGATCAGGGCCGTCCAGCTCTCGCCGTTCAGTAGCCCTACGACGATATAGATCATGAACAGAACGATCAGGGCAACGAGGAAAAACTGGATCTTTTCTACAGTCTGGTAGACCACGGGAGAGATGGTCAGGATGCTGCCGATCAGCACCAGCGAGGCGATGGTGATCGGCGTTACCGTCTCCGCTGACAGGCCAAGGGCGTAGGTCAGCGCCGTAGAGCCCCCGGTAGCCCAGCCGGGCCACATCCAGGGGATGACGGCCATCAGGATGAACAGCCAGCTCCATGGCTTCCATAGCCGCGTAAAGCCGGTGACGGCTGTTTCCCCGGTTGCCAGCGTGTAACGCGTGATTTCCATGTTCAGGAAATACTGGGTCAGGATGCCAATCGTGGCCAGCCAGACCAGCGTCAGGCCTGTCTGGGTGGTGATATACGGCCAGAGCACGAATTCGCCAGACCCGATCGAGCCAGCCAGCAGCAGCACGCTC
>JAURMS010000135.1 GCA_030830595.1 Gammaproteobacteria bacterium
CTGCTCCGCGGCCTCTCCCGGCCGTTCCTGCGCACGACCCTCATGCCGCGCGACGTGGCAGACAGGCTGCCCGGCCGCAAGCGTCCGGTGCTCTACGTGATGGAGGAGCGCGGACTCTCAAACCTGCTTGCCCTCGAGAAGGGCTGTGAGGCCGCCGGGCTGCGCCGGCCGCTCAGGCGTATCCGCCTCGGTAGCCTCACGCTCCGGCGTTCCTTTCTCGCGATCGAGAGACGTTCGGGCGTGCTGCGCAAGCGCCCCGACCGACGCCTGCCCGGTGAGTTGCGTGACCTTCTGTTAGCCCTCGCCGCCGACGAGGCGCTGGAGCTGGACGTGATCCCCGTGGCCGTGTACTGGGGCCGGTCCCCGCAAAAAGAGCGCTCCTGGCTGGACCTCGCCTTCTCCGAGAGCTGGGCCCTGATGGGCCCCATGCGCCGCCTGCTGTCGATCCTGTTCAATGGGCGAGCCACCCTCGTGCGCTTCGGCGAGCCGCGACCGCTGCGCGGCTGGCTGGAGGGTGGCAGCGAGCCCTCCCGCTCCGCCAGGCGCCTGCTGCGTGACCTGCGCCATGAATTCCGCCAGATGCGGCTCGATACCCTGGGTCCGGAGCTGGCCACGCGTCGTTCGGTGACCCAGGCGGTGCTGCGCAGCCGGGCCGTGAGGCAGGCGGTCCGGCAGGAGATGCGCGAGCGCCGCTGCTCGCGGCGCGAGGCGCTGCTCAACGCGCGCAGGCTGGTCCACGAGATCGCGGCGGACTATTCGCACGCCTTCATTCGCCTGATGGATGGGCTGCTGACCTGGCTCTGGACGCGGCTCTATGACGGCGTCGACGTCCATAACGCCTCGCGACTGGAGGGCCTGCCGTCAGGCTGCGAGGTCGTTTACATGCCCTGCCATCGCAGCCACATGGACTACCTGCTGCTGTCCTGGGTGATCTACCACCGTGGGTATCCGGTGCCCTACGTGGCAGCCGGCATCAACCTGAACCTGCCGGTGATCGGCCGGTTCCTGCGCAAGGGCGGAGGCTTCTTCATCCGTCGCTCATTCCGTGGCAGTGGCCTCTACCCGTCGGTCTTCACCCGCTACGTGGACGTCATGATGGGGCGCGGACATCCGCTGGAGTTCTTCATTGAGGGAGGACGCAGCCGCAGTGGGCGCATGCTGCCGCCCAGGACCGGCATGCTGGCCATGACCGTGCGCAGCTTCCTGCGCCATCGGCGCCGGCCGGTGGCCTACGTCCCGGTCTATTTCGGCTACGAACGCGTGTTCGAGGCGCGCACCTACCTTGATGAGCTGTCCGGCCAGGCCAAGCGGAAGGAAAGCATCCTCGGCCTGCTGCGCAGCCTGCCGTCCCTGCTGGGTCGCTTCGGCAGGGTTCAGGTCAGCTTTGGCCAGCCGATCATCCTCGGCGACCTGCTGGACGACCGCTGCCCCGGATGGTCCGAGACTCCGCTGGACGCCGATGCCCGCCCGCCATGGTTCAGCGTCGCCGTGGACGAGCTCGCCGGGGAGGTGGTGCGAGGCATCAATGCGGCGGCAGCGATCACGCCGGTCAACCTGCTGGGCATCGTGTTGCTCTCCACACCCCGCCAGGCCATGGTCGAGGCGGACCTCGCCAGGCAGCTGGAAATCTGCGTGCGGCTCCTCGATCGTCATCCCTACGCCGAGGGCGCAGTGCTGCCGGCGCCGAATGGGCCGGAAATGATCAGGGCTGGAGAACGCCTCGGCCTGCTGGTGCGCCAGTCCCATCCCATGGGCGACGTGCTGCGCATGCCCGACGACGTGGCCGTGCTCAGCACCTTTTACCGCAACAACGCGATCCACCTGTTCGCGCTGCCCTCGCTGGTGGCGTGTGCCTTCCTGAACAACGTCACCATGCGGGACGAGGATGTGCAGAGACTGGTCTCCAGGGTGTATCCCTTCATCCGCCAGGAGCTGACCCTGCGATGGGAGGAGGAGCAGCTGGAAGGAGAGGTCGCGGCGATCCTGCTAGCACTGGCGGAAGAGGGACTGCTGGAGCGCGACCCGACCGGCTCCGTCTGGCGGCGCTCCCGCACCGGCACCGCCGAAGCAGTGCAGTTGTCGCTGCTGGCCCAGACCACGGTGCAGATATTGGAGCGGTACTACCTCGTCATTTCCATGCTGCTGCGAGCCGGCAGTGGTCGAGTCGCGCGAGATGAACTCGAACAGCGCTGCGTGGCCATGGCCAGCCGGATCGCCATGCTCTACGGACTCGAAACTCCCGAATTTTCCGACCGTAACCTTTTCAGGGATTTCATCGTCCTGCTGCTGAAGCGTGATGTGCTGTCACTCGACGGTGACGGCAAGCTGACCTATGACGAGGGCCTCGCCCGGGCAGAAGTGGATGCCCGCATGGTGCTTTCGGAACAGATCCGCAACAGCGTCCTGCAGGTCACCCACACCTGAGGCTCAGTCGCCGTCACCACCCCGCCATTGCTTGATGCGCTGGCGGTGGCGCTTGTCGGCCATGCGGCGCTCGCGTGCAGCACGCCCCGGCCGGGTGGGTACGCGCTTCCTCGGCGCGCGTGCAGCCGCCTCCAGCAGTACCGCCAGTCGGCGCAGCGCATCGCGCAGGTTGGCCTCGCGGGTGCGAAAGGCGTGCGCCTCGATCACCAGTTCGTCGTCCTTGTTGAGCCGCCTGCCGGCCAGCTTGCGCAGTCGCTCGCGACCCGCCTCGTCCAGCAGCAGGGTCGCGCCCACCTGGAAACGCAGCTGGCAGGCGGTGGCCAGCTTGTTGACGTTCTGCCCGCCGGGCCCCGGTGCGCGCACCCAGCGCAGGCGGTAGGACGCCGCCGGGATGTCGGCGGCACGGACCTGCGGCTCAGTCTTCTCCGTCATCGGCGTCAATCACCTTCTCGCCGGGCCGTGGCGCCAGGGTCGAAGCGCTGCGGTGGCCCTCGAGGATCCGGATCTCGCGCTGGGCGGGCGGGATGGTGATGCCATGCTGCCTGAACAGCGACCAGATACGGCGGTTGACGTCCGAGCGTACGTTGTTGACGCCTTCTGCCGGATCGGCAATCCAGAAGCGTATTTCCAGCTCCATGCCGTAGTCGGTGAAGTCCATGAGCCGCGACACCGGCGCCGGCTCGGTGAGGATGCGCGGGTGGCCAGCCGCTGCATCGAGCAGCAGCTGCAGTGCCAGTTCCACGTCGTCCTGGTAGCTGATCCGTAGGGCAATCCGCAGCCGGACCCGGGGGCTGCCGTAACTCCAGTTGATGACCTGGTTGGTGATCACGTTCTGATTCGGCACCAGGGTGGCCACGCCGTCGCGGTCACGCACGACGATGTAGCGGCCCCTCAGTTCCTCGACCCAGCCGAAGCCGTGGGTACTGGTGCCGGTGGTCCCGGTGAAGCTGATCACGTCTCCCGGCTTGATGGACTTATCGGCCAGCAGCACGAAGCCGCTGACGAAGTTCGCGGCAATGGCCTGCAGCCCAAAGCCGAGGCCCAGGCCGATGGCGCCGGAGAAGATGGTCAGCGCGGTCAGGTCCACCCCGGAGGCGCGCAAGCCCAGCAGGACGCCAAGGCCGATGAAAAACGCGTAGCTGGTCTTGACGATGCCGATCCGGGTGGAAGGCGCCAGCGCATCCAGCTTCGAGACCCGCCGATCCAGCCAGCGCGCGGCCCAGAGACTGAGGATGACGCAGATGGAGACGGCGAACAGTGCGGACATGACCGACCAGATGGTGATCCGGCCCTCTCCGCTGGAGAGTCCGATCGAATCGAGCAGGGCAACCAGCAGGTCGAGCCAGCCGAGGATCTGCGCCGCCACCAGCGCGCCCACTGCCAGTGCCAGGCGGTTCTCGTAGCTCCTGAGCCGGGAGTCCGGCGAGAAGGAGCGCCGGACCGCGAAGAACAGGATCCTGATCAGCACCATCGCCGCGGCGATCCGCGCGGCAGGGTCGATGATGGAATGGGTACGGTCTGCTGCCTGCAGTAGCAGGGCCCCCGTGCCGAACAGCAGGGTCGCCAGCACATAGGGAGATGCGACGATCGCAGCCTCGGTCAAGAGGTTGCGCCAGCGCATGTCCGATTCCTCGCGCCGCAGGTACCAGCGATTGGCAGCGCGCGCCGCCAGAAGGGTCAGCGCCAGCCCGAGCAGCAGCGCAGACGCCTGACCCAACGTCGAGGCTGTCAGCCACGCATCGAGCAGTTCGAGCACTTCCCCGTTCATGCGTTCATGTCCGGGATCAGCTCGCTCTCGAGCCTGGTGATCTGGTCCTTGAGCAGCAGCTTGCGCTTCTTCAGGCGGCGGAGCTGAAGTTCGTCCACGTGCATATCCATGGAGAGGCGGCTGATGACCTCGTCCAGGTCGCGGTGCTGAATGCGCAGGTCACGCAGTCTCTGCAGCCTCTGCACCAGTTCTGTATTGACCTTGTCCTCGTCGCTCACCGGCAAGCTCCATTGGCCGGCCATCAGGCCGCCAGTACTTCCACGGCCCGGGCCGCGGCCTGGGCCGGAAAGGCCGCATCCAGCCAGACCGGCTGGATCGTCGCCGGCAGCTTAGCCAAACGGCCGGGCTGATTCCACGGAGTCGCGGGATCGTGGAAGTCGGAGCCGACCGATCCCGCCAGGCCCTGCTTCGCGGCCAGGCTTGCCGCCGTGGCGATCCGATCGGGCGAATCGCCGCCGCAGGCGACCTCCATGGCCAGGCCTCCGAGCTGGCGGAAGTCGGCGCAGAGTGCGCGGCGTGCGCCGGCCGACAGGCTGTAGCGCAGGGGATGGGCAAGGCTGGCGACTCCGCCAGCTGCGAGGCAGCACTGCAACACTTCCTCGAGCCCCGGCCAGCGGGAGGCCACCGCCGCGGCTCGCCCCCGACCAAGGTGCCGCTCGAACGCGGCGGCCTGGCTGTGGACCAGTCCCATCCTGACCAGGGCCCTGGCAAAGTGGGTCCGGGTGGGTCGTGGTGTGGCAGCCAGGACCTCGACCAGGACTTCGCGGCCGGGCAGACCCGCTCGGTCCAGCTTGCGGGCAATCTCCTCGGCCCGGCGCAGCCTCTCCTCCGCCAGTCCTTGCAGCAGGGTGGCCAGCTGGACGGAGCAGGGGTCGATGCCGAGGCCCAGCACGTGGACCGTTTGCCCGCGCCAGGTCGCCGAGAGTTCCACGCCGGCCAGAAGCAGGATGTCTGCCTCGGCGGCTGCCTCGGCGGCTGCCTCGGCGGCCTCGTCGAGGCCCGCCACGGTGTCATGGTCGGTCAGCGCCAGCACCCGCACCCCACGCTCCGCCGCCAGGTGGACCAGCGCCGTGGGTGCGAGCAGGCCGTCGGAAGCGGTGGAGTGGGTGTGAAGGTCGACGGGGCTGCTCAATGAACCGCCCTTGGCGCCAGGCCCACGCTGTCCACCCGGCCACCGCTCACGACCACGAAGCCGCGCTTGCGGTTGTAGCCATCCTCCGAGTAATCGAACACGTACGTGCGTCTGAGGATCAGGCGCCCATCCTGGTCGCGAGCGAAGGCCAGGCCGTGGCTGGCCACAGTCCCATCGAGGAATTGTGCTCCGCCTTCGCGGCAGGTCTCGGCGGCGACGCGGTTCGCCAGCTCCCGCGCAGCCAGGCCGGCATACCAGGCCCAGCCGGCCAGGCACAGGCCCAGCATCGCCGCCAGCGTGGTCCAGCTCAACTCAGCCATGCGGTCCAGTCGTTTGCGGCCGCTGAGCAGGCGATGAAGTTCGGGTTGAGCAGCGTGTCGCGCTGGTTGTAGAGCATGGGCTCGCCATTCAGTTCGAGCACCCGCCCGCCCGCCTGTTCGAGCACACATTGCCCGGCCGCGGTGTCCCATTCGCTGGTCGGGCCGAGGCGTGGATAGACGTCTGCCGCACCCTCGGCCACCATGCAGAACTTCAGCGAGCTGCCTACCGCAACCAGCTCATGTTCCCCGGCACGTTCCAGGAAACCATCGAGACTGCTGCCGCGATGCGAGCGGCTGCCCACTACCCTGAGGGGTGTGACGAGGCCGGTGGCCGCATGGATGACTTCACACGCACCACCCCGGTGACGCTGGGCGCCGAGACCGGCCGCAGCGCAATAGTCGAGGTCGAGCGCCGGGGCGTGTACGACGCCGAGTAGCGGCCGGCCCTGGTGGACCAGCGCGACGTTGACCGTGAATTCACCGTTGCGCTTGATGAACTCCCTGGTGCCATCGAGCGGATCCACCACCCATAGCCAGTCCCAGGCCCGGCGCAGGGCGGGCGCCACCGATGCCGATTCCTCCGACAGCACGGGCACCTCCGGCAGCAGCGCCTTGAGCCCCGCCTCCAGGATGTGGTGTGAGCGCAGGTCGGCCTCGGTCAGCGGAGAGTCGTCTTCCTTGTGCTCGATCGCGAAGGGTGAGGCGTAGACCTCCATGATCGCCCGACCCGCCTCGCGGCAAAGCAGCCTCACCGGCTCGAGCAGTGTCTCGGCTGAGTGGGTCACCGCGCGTGGCTGCCGGGCGACGGCCCCTTGCGCCGCCGCCGTCGCGGGCCGCCACCGGGCCCTCCCCCAGGCGACTGCGCTCGCCGCTCCTCACGCTCCTTCCAGGACTGCGTGTCCTTGTGGCGCGGCACCGCGCTGGCGGAGGCCACCTCCGGCAGCGCCTGCGGATCGAAGCTCCCCACCGGAATCTTGCGGCCGATGAAGGACTCGATGTCCGGGAGCGTCATCACGTATTCCTCGCAGCCGAGGCTGATGGCGTCCCCGGCCGCGCCGGCGCGCGCGGTACGCCCGATCCGGTGAACGTAGTCTTCGGGGTCCTGTGGCAGGTCGTAATTGAAGACGTGGCTGACGTCCGGGATATGCAGCCCCCTCGCGGCCACGTCGGTGGCGACCAGCACTGCGATGGCGCCGTCGTGGAAGTCCCGCAGCATCCGTAACCGACGGGCTTGTGGCACGTCGCCGGACATCGCGGCGGCCTCGATGCCGTTGGCCCGCAACTTGCGTTCCACGTACTCGGCCGAGCGCTTGGTATTCACGAAGACCATGGTACGGGTCGCCCCTGACTGTCGGAGCAGGTGGATCAGCAGCGGTGCCTTCTCCTCCATGGAGGGGAAGTAGATGAGCTGCGTCACCTTCTCCGCCGTGATCCGCTCCGGCTCGATGCGCACGAGCTCCGGATCGTTCATGTGTTCGTAGGCCAGTTCCAGCACCCGCTGGGACAGGGTGGCCGAGAACAGCAGGTTCAGGCGCTGGTCGGGCGGTGGCAGGCGCCTGAGCAGGTAGCGAATGTCCTTGATGAAGCCCAGGTCGAACATGCGGTCGGCCTCGTCGAGGACCAGCACCTCGCAATGACGAAGATCGAAGACCCGCTGTTTCAGGTAATCGATCAGCCGGCCCGGGGTGCCAATCAGGACGTCGACGCCCTGTTCGAGTTGCCGCCTCTGCTTGTCGTAGTCCACACCCCCGAAGGCCAGGCCCAGCCGAAGCGGGGTGTACTGACCCAGCAAGGTCGCGTCGTGGTGAATCTGGATGGCCAGCTCGCGGGTGGGGGCCAGGATCAGCGCGCGCGGCGAACTGATGGGGCGGTCCGCTGCCGGATCGTTGCGCAGCAGGCGCGCGTAGAGGGCAACCAGGAAGGCTGCGGTTTTGCCGGTACCGGTCTGTGCCTGACCCGCAACGTCCATGCCGGCCAGGGCGCGGGGCAGGGAGCCCGCCTGGATCGGCGTACAACGTTCGAAGCCGGCGTCGGCGATGCCGCGGGCCAGGGCCTCAGGCAGGTGGAGTCCGGTAAAGGAGAGTTCCGAAAAGTTTTGCTCGCTCACTGATGCCCTTTTATGCCGGCATCCCTTGAAAATTGTCTCGTGACAGGCTACAAAGAGCGCTAACAACGGCGGATACACCGCCGTCAATCCCGAACCCGGCTCTATCCGGGGGTCCCCAGGGCCCGATCGAGCCAAAGACTCAACCAAACTTACCCAGGTTCAGCGCCAGAACGTATTGTGCCGCATCCGGCCTTCTCTCGTCACTCGTTGCGAACGCCCGCGGCCCCAGCCTCATTCCACAGTTCCCTTCCACCCTCTCTCTGGAGGATCCCCGCTTGAGCGGAAACGACATAGTCCACACCTCTGATACCACCTTCGAAGCCGACGTGCTGAAGTCCGACTTGCCTGTCCTGCTGGATTTCTGGGCGGAGTGGTGCAGCCCCTGCAAGGCCATCGCCCCCATCCTCGACCAGCTGGCAGAGGAATACGGCGGTCGGGTACGCATCGCGAAGCTGAACATCGACGACAACCGCAGCACCCCGCTCAAGTACGGCGTACGCGGCATCCCCACCCTGATCCTGTTCAAGGATGGCGCGCCGCAGGCCCAGCAG
>JAURMS010000136.1 GCA_030830595.1 Gammaproteobacteria bacterium
AGGACATCCATGGCCTGCGTGGAGCTGAGGATCCAGGGCAGGGCCATGCCGTTGACGGGCGCGGCGCGGTACAGGTTGTAGCGCATCACCATGCCCGGGCCCGTGGTGTCCACCACATTCACCAGCGAGCCAAGCGGCACCATGCCGCCCTGGGAGTTGCGCACCTGCAGCAGGTTCAGCCGGCCCAGGTTGCTGCGGAAGGGCAGGTCGGCCATCAGGTTCACCTGCCAGTAGCGGCCGAAGGCGTTGAAGTTGTTCACATAGTCCGAGCCGATCAGCGTGTCGAGCGCCTGGTTGACATCCTCCACCTTCACCTTCAGCGCGCGGGTCTTGGGCCGGTCGATGTCGGCGAACAGTTGCGGGGCGCTGGCGCTGTACATGGTGGACAGGCCGAAGAAGCCCTCGTTCTTCCTGCCCTCGGCCTGGTACAGGTTGGTGAAGCGCTCCAGGTCGGCCAGGCCCAGGTCGCCGCGGTCCTCCACCATGCACTTGAAGCCGCCGGCGGTGCCCAGGCCAGGCACGGGCGGAGCGCCGAAGACCGCCACCTGCGCGTCGCGGATCTCGTCGTGGTAGGCCTTGCGCAGCTTGTTGATGATGGCGGTGCCCATTTTTTCGGGTTCATCCACCCGCTTCTCGAACGGTTCCAGGATCACGAACATCGACGCGTAGTTCGAGCCGTACATGCTCAACAGGATGGTGAAGCCCGATACCGAGAGGGTGTCGGCCACGCCCGGGGTGGCCAGGGCGATCTTCTCCATCCGCGCCATCACCTCCTGGGTGCGCTGCACGCTGGCCGACTCGGGAAGCTGCACATTCACCAGCAGGTAGCCCTGGTCCTGCGTGGGGATGAACCCCTTGGGCACCTTGCTGAACAGCCAGCCGGTGGCCCCCAGCAGGCCGCCGTAGACCACCAGCACGATGAGCGTCAGCCGCACCAGCCAGCCCACGCTCCAGCCGTAGGCGCGGATCATGCCGCCGAAGCACCATTCGAACGCCTTGAAGAACCAGCCCAGCGACAGGTTGATCAGCCGCTGGAACAGGTCGGGCTTGGCGCCGTGGGGCTTGAGCAGGATGGAGGCGAGGGCCGGCGACAGCGTCAGCGAGTTGAAGGCCGAGAACACCGTGGAGATGGCGATGGTGACCGCGAACTGGCGGAAGAACTGCCCGGTGATGCCGCTGATGAACGCGCACGGCACGAACACCGCGCACAGCACCAGCGCCACGGCCACCACCGGCCCGGTCACCTCCTCCATGGCCTTGCGGGAGGCGTCGCGCGGGCTGTAGCCCTCGGCCAGCCAGCGCTCCACGTTCTCCACCACCACGATGGCGTCGTCCACCACGATGCCGATGGCCAGCACCAGGCCGAACAGCGACAGGTTGTTGAGGCTGAAGCCCATGGCCGCCATGGCCGCGAAGGTGCCGATGATGGCCACCGGCACCGCGATGAGCGGGATGAGCGTGGCGCGCCAGTTCTGCAGGAACACCAGCACCACGATGGCCACCAGCACGATGGCGTCGCGCAGCGTCTTGAACACCTCGATGATCGATTCCTTGATGAACGGCGTGGTGTCGTAGACGATCTTGTAGTCCAGGCCCTTGGGGAACCGCTTCTTCAACTGGTCCATCTTGTCGTACACGCCCTTGGCGGTGGCCAGCGCGTTGGAGCCGGGCAACTGGAAGACGGACAGGGCCACCGAGGGCTCGCCGTCCAGCGCGCACGACTGGTCGTACTGCTGGGCGCCCAGCTCCAGGCGGGCGATGTCGGACAGGCGGATGACGCCGGCGCTGGTGCCGCCGTCCTTCGCGGTGCCGGCGTAGCCGCCCACCTTCACCACCACATCGCCGAACTGCAGCGGGTCGGTCAGGCGGCCCAGCGTGTTGATGATGAGCTGGAACTGCTGGCCCTGGGGCACCGGCTGCTGGCCGATGGAGCCGGCGGCCACCTGCAGGTTCTGCTGGCTGAGCGCCTGCACCACGTCGTCGGTGGTCAGGCCCAGGCTGGCCATCTTCTCGGGGTTGAGCCAGGCGCGCATGGAGTAGTCGCGCTCGCCCATGAAGGTGACATTGCCCACGCCGGGCAGTCGCAGCAGCTCGTCGCGGATCTGGATGGTGGCGTAGTTGCTCAGGTACAGGTCGTCGTAGACCGCCTTGCCGTCGGAGCCCTTCTCGCTGACCAGGTTGACGATCATCATGGTGCTGGGCGAGATCTTCTTCACCGGCACGCCCTGGCGCTGCACCAGGTCGGGCACCACGGGCAGGCCCAGCGACACGCGGTTCTGCACCAGCACCTGGGCCATGTTGGCGTCCATGCCCTCCTTGAAGGTGACCATCAGCGTGTAGTTGCCGTCGTTGGTGCACTGCGAGGTCATGTAGAGCGCGTTCTCCACGCCCGAGACCTGCTGCTCGATGGGCGCGGCCACGGTGTCGAGCACCGTCTGCGCGTTGGCGCCGGGGTAGCTGGCGGTCACCAGCACCGTGGGCGGGGTGATGTCGGGGTACTGCGCCACCGGCAGGCCGATCACCGCCACCGAGCCGGCGATGGTGACCAGGATCGACAGCACCGCCGCGAAGATGGGCCGGTCGATGAAGAAGTGCGAGATCATGGCTGTTTCGGCTCCTGCCCGGGGGCGGGGGCTGGGGAAGACGGGGCCGGGCGGATGATCACCCGCCGGCGCAACACCTCGAACAATCCCAGCGTGAGGAAGGTGAGCAGCAGGTGCAGGCCGTAATTGAGCCGGCGCACCAGCGGGCGGTTCATGCCCGGGCGGTTGGTCAGCCACTGGATCACGAAGAAG
>JAURMS010000137.1 GCA_030830595.1 Gammaproteobacteria bacterium
CGCCTGAGAGGAAGTCGCCGCCCGGTCGTTCCTGCCAGCTGCCGGCAGCCCGCAGCCCGAGGAAGGTGCCCATGAAGGAGGCGAGGCCATCGAGCATGGTGGCGTCCACGACCTGACCCTTGCCTGACCCGCTTCTCTCGAAGAGTGCGGTGACCACGCCCAGCGCCAGCAGCATGCCACCGCCGCCATAGTCGGCAACCACGTTGAGCGGTGGCTGCGGGTTACCACCCTCCGGTCCGAGTTGGTGCAGCAGTCCACTGAGTGCGAGGTAGTTGATGTCGTGGCCGGCTGACTTGGCGAGCGGGCCCGCCTGGCCCCAGCCGGTCACCCTGCCGTACACGAGCCGGGCATTGCGTTTCAGGCATACCTCTGGCCCGAAGCCCAGTCGCTCGGCAACCCCTGGGCGATAGCCCTCAATGAGCACGTCAACGGTCTCGACGAGTCGCAGCAGCACCTCCAGTGCACCGCGGCGCTTCAGGTCGAGCACGATCGAGCGCCGGGTCCGAAGGTGGGGATCGAGCGGGGCAGCCGGTTGGGCATCGGGTCGCTCAATGCGAATGACTTCAGCCCCGAGGTCGGCCAGCAGCATGCAGGCATACGGAGCTGGCCCGAGGCCCGCCATTTCAAGCACGCGAATCCCTGCGAGCGGTCCACCCTCAGTCGAGGTCATGCACCGATCCGTTCCGGTCGGCCAACCCGACCAGCCAGTCGCAGGGCTCGAATCGCGGACCATGGCGTGCGGCGAGGTCTTTCGCGACCCGGACAAACTCCGCTGCGCCAATCGTATCGACCAGCGACAGCACGCCACCGCTCCATGACGGGAAACCCCAACCCAGAATCGAGCCAAGGTCGGCATCTGCAGCCGAGGTCACCACTCCCTCCTGCCGACACCGTGCGGCCTCCAGCGCCTGGATGTACAGCAGCCTGGTCTTGACCTCATCCAGTGAAGGCTGGCTGGCCGCCGTGGGATAGAACTGGGCGAGCCCGGTCCACAGGCGCTTGGGCTCTCCGGCGGGATAGTCGTAGAAGCCACCGCCGCTTTTGCGACCCATGCGCTTGAGTTCCTCGACGAACAGCCGCAGCACCTGCCAACTCGGCGGTTCGACGAACTCACTGCCGAGGTCCACTCGCGCCTGCTGGACCACGTGGTACTGCAATTCCAGTGAGACCTCGTCCATGACGGCCAGCGGGCCGACTGGCATGCCCGCGAAGCGCCCGGCGTTTTCGATCAGCGCCGGACTCACGCCATCCAACAGCAGCATCTGCCCTTCATAGCAGTAAGTGGCGAACACCCGGCTGGTGAAGAAGCCGCGACTGTCGTTGACCACGATGGGGGTCTTGCGCAGCCGCTTGACCAGGTCCAGGGCATGTGCCGTGGATTCGTCGCTGGTCTGCCTGCCGCGGATCACTTCTACCAGCGGCATGCGCTCCACGGGTGAGAAAAAATGCAAGCCGATGAAGCGTGTCGGGTCGCGCGAAGCTTCCGCAAGGCCGCTGATCGGCAGGGTCGAGGTGTTGCTCGCGAACAGGGCGCCTGAAGGCAGCATGCACTCCGCTCGCCGGGTGACGTCGGCCTTGACCTCACGATCCTCGAAAACAGCCTCGATGGCCAGCGTGCAGTCACCCAGTTCTGCAAAGTCCGCGCCCGGTTGAATCCGGTCCATGACCCTGGCGGCAGCCTCTTCGTCCAGGCGCCCGGACTTGATCTCGCGCTGCAGTGCCCGTTCCGCATAGGCCAGCGCGCCCCGGGCGATGTCCGGGGTCCGGTCGATCACCCTGCAGCGGAGGCCACTGCGAGCCAGGACGTAGGCAAGGCCAGCCCCCATCATGCCAGCGCCGAGCACGGCTACCGTGGTGACCTCCGTCGGCGGGATGCCCGCTGGTCTGGCGGCGAGCTTCTCGGCGCGCTGGCGATTGATGAACATGGTGCGCACCAGGTTGCGGGCCACGCTGCCCGCCGCCAGGCGAGCGAAGTAGTCGCGCTCGACGGCCAGACCTCGGTCGATCGGCAGTTGCAGTCCTTCGTAGCTTGCGGAGAGGATCGCCAGGGGCGCCGGATAGTTGCCGTAGCCGCTGCGGGTGGCTGCGGCGACTGCACTGGCGAAGGCCTCGCCCCATCCCGGGCCACCGGGTCGCAGTCGCCCGGGGATCACGAAGCCTTTCAGGTCCCAGGGTTGAACCCGCGCAGCGCCGGACGCGCCCGCTGCCAGGATGGCCTCGTCCAGGAGTGCAGTGGGCTCGACCAGGCGGTCGACGATGCCCAGTTCAAGTGCTTCTGCGGGCTCGAGCGAGTTGCCCTCGAGCATCGCGCGCAAGGCCGGCTCCAGGCCGATCAGGCGGGGCAGGCGCTGGGTGCCGCCTGCCCCCGGCAACAATCCCACCTTGACCTCGGGCAGGCCCACCACCGCTCCCGGGCGATTGGCCAGAAGTCGCTGGTGGCAGGCGAGGGCGAGCTCCAGTCCTCCACCCAGTGCCAGGCCATTGATGGCAGCCACGACGGGTTTGCCACAGGTTTCGAGGCGGCGCAGGAAGCGGGAAAACGCGGGCGTGGCCGCGAGGACCTGCTCGGGCGTGGGCCGACCCGCCATCAGTGTGTCGATCTCCTTGAGGTTCCAGCCGGCGGCAAACGCATCCTTACCCGAGGTGATGACGATGCCATGGATCGCCTCATCAGCCAGCAGGTCGCTCAAGGCTTGGTCGAGTTCCGCCACCACTGCATCCGAAAGGGGGTTGAGTGATGCCTCGGGAACGTCGAGACGCAGCACACCGACGCCGCCCGCGCCAGTCTCGAGACGGAGATTGCGGAAATTCGCCTGCATGACTGCGAGTCCTCTGGCCTATACGCGCTCGATGATGGTCGCCGTGCCCATGCCTGCGCCGACGCAGAGTGTCACCAGCGCGGTCGAGAGATCGCGCCGCTCGAGTTCATCGAGAGCAGTGCCGAGTATCATCGCGCCCGTGGCACCCAGCGGGTGCCCCATGGCGATGGCTCCGCCATTGACGTTGACCCGCTCATGGGCCAGGTTGAAATGGGTCATGAATCTCAGCACCACGGCTGCGAAGGCCTCGTTGACCTCGAACAGGTCGATGTCGTCGACTGCCATGCCCGCCTTGCGCAGCAATTTTTCGGTGACCAGGGCGGGTCCAGTCAGCATGATGGTCGGCTCCGAACCGATCGAGGTGAAGGCCCGAATGCGCGCCCGCGGCCGCAAGCCTGTCGAGCGGGCGAACTCGGGAGTGCCAAGCAGCACGGCGCAGGCTCCATCGACGATTCCGCTGGAATTACCTGCCGTATGCACGTGGTGGATGGTCTCTACCTGAGGATAGCGAAGTTGTGCCACCGCATCGAAGCCCGGCTGCTTGCCGATCCCGGCGAAGGCCGGCTTGAGGGTGGCCAGTGAATCCAGGGTCGTGGCCGGACGCAGATGCTCGTCTTTCTCGAGCACGGTCCGGCCGATCACGTCCCTGACGGGAGTGACGGAGCGCGCGAAGCGGCCCTCATCCCAGGCCCGGGCAGCGCGCGCCTGGCTTTCCACCGCGTAGGCGTCTACCCGCTGGCGATCGTAGCCGTCGAGCGTCGCGATCAGGTCCGCACCGATGCCCTGCGGCACGTAGTGCAGGGCGCTCGCCACGGCGGGGTCCGCATGCCATGCCCCCCCATCAGAGCCCATGGCGACCCTGGACATCGATTCTACGCCGCCGGCGACCACGCAGTCCGAGGCCCCGCAGGCGAGCTGCGCAGCCGCCGCATTGACGGCCTCCAGCCCCGACGCGCAGAACCGGTTCACCTGCTGGCCGGCAACGGTTTCGGCGAAGCCTGCGGTCAGCGCGGCGATACGCGCAATGTTGGCACCTTGTTCGCCGATCGGGCTCACGCAGCCGAGCACGACGTCGTCGACCAACGAGGTATCGAGCCCGTTGCGGTCCCTCAATGCGCTAAGCGCCTGGGCGGCCAGCTGCACGGGCGTGATGCCGTGCAGGGCACCGTCGCTGCGGCCGCGCCCGCGCGGAGTGCGCACATGGTCAAGGATTAATGCATCTTTCATGGTCTTTCACTTGTCGCCGACAAGGATAGACGTACACTCCACCGGCGGCAAGCCGCGCCCTGCGATCAATCTGCCAGCGTGAAGACGTACAACATGTTGCCCCCGGAGGGTTGATAGATGTCGGGACTGAGTTCTGCAGTCATCAGCTTGAAGACCCCCATCCCGGTCGCCACCGCCACATACTGCTTCCCGTCGGCGAGGTAACTGACTGGATAGCCGTGCAGGGGTGCGCCGAGACGGGTCCGCCACACGCGTTCGCCGGTGGTCACATCAAAGGCATTGAAGTAGCGGTCGAGATCGCCGACGAAGGCCAGTCCGCCGGAGGTGGTCAGGACGCCGGTCAGGAACATCGCGGCCTGCGTGTGGGTCCAGCGCTCCTCCAGCGTGCTTGCGTCGTAGGCGCTCAGCCTGCCGAGTTGGCCGTCGCTGCCCGGCAACGGGAAGATGCGCGATTCCCCGCCGTAGCCGCCACCACCGTCCTCCATGTTCACCTCGCGACCCGTCATTTCCACGCAGAGCTGGTGCAGGGGAATGATCAGCGAACGGGTGTCGGGACTGTAGGCGCTGGCCTGCCAATTATGCCCGCCGTAGATGCTCGGGCAGACAGACACCGTATCGCCGATCCCTGCATCGAGGATGTCCTGCCGATAGCGGACCTTGCCAGTCTGGAAATCGATCTCCTCGAACAGGGTCTGGGGCAGGGTTTCCCTGACAGCGAGAAAGCCACCGTCACGCCGATCGAGTTTCCACAGCAACCCGTCCTTGCCCACTGTGAGTAGCGAAGGCTGACCATCGAGGTCGACCAGCACGCGCTCGAAGC
>JAURMS010000138.1 GCA_030830595.1 Gammaproteobacteria bacterium
TCGACACCGGCATCCAGGGCGAGGCCTACGGCTTCGGCGTCGACGATCGCTTCACCCTTGCGTCCCTGGTGCTGCGCTTCAACCTGTTCTCCGGAGGGGCCGACCGCGCCGCAGTCCGGGAGGCCCGGGCGATCAGCGCCCAACTCCGCGCCCAGCGCGAGCGGCTGACCAGCAGGTGGGGCTCGAGGTGGCGCTGCGCTGCAGGACTACGAGGTCGCGGAAGCCTCCCTGCGGCGGGCAGAGAAGCGCGTGGAGGCGGCCGAAGGCGCCTTTGAAATTGCCCGTCGCAAACGCGACCTCGGCCAGATTCCCCAGGTCGAGTTCATTGACTCACGACGCGCCCTCACCCAGGCCAGGTTGAGCCGGCAATTCGGCCGCTACGAGGCACTGGGGGCGCTGGTTGCCATCGAATACGCCATCGGAGCCTTCCCGCGATGAGATTCTCCCGACCGTCAATACTGTTAGCCTGTCTCCTGCTGACGGCCTGCGGCGAGCCAGTCACCGTTGAACCCGCACCGTCCTCCGAGGCCCCGGTCCGGGTGACCGAAGCGCGGCGCGAGTCGCCCGAGGCGGGGCTGCGCACCATCGGCGTGGTGGCGCCCGCCGAAGAGATCCGCCTGTCCTTCAAGATGGCCGGCGTGATTGCCTCGATCCGCGTGGTCCAGGGCGAGCAGGTCGTCCGCGGCCAGGCCCTGGCAGAACTGGATCTTCAGGAAATACAGGCCGGGCTGGACCAGGCCCGCGCCCTGGCGCAGAAGGCTCAGCGCGATCTCGAGCGCGGCGAAGCGCTGTTTGCCGACGAGGTGGCCACTCGGGAACAGGTGGAGGACCTGCGCACCGCGAGCGAGGTGGCCAGGGCACAGCTTCAGGCCGCTGAATTCAACGCACGCCTGGCACGCATCGAGGCCCCGGCCGACGGCGTCATCCTGCGCAAGCTGGCCGAACAGGATGAGCTGGTCGCCGCCGGCCACCCGGTGCTGGTGCTGGGCAACACGGCCTCCGGATGGATCGTGAAGGCCTCGTTGTCGGATCGTGAGCGCATGCAGGTGGCCCTTGGAGATGGGGCCCGCATCGAGCTCGATGCGCTGCCTGGTCGCGTGCTCCGCGGCGAGGTGGTGGAACTGGCCTCGGCCGCCGATCCCCTCACCGGGACCTTCGAGGCGCGGATCGCCATCGCCGCACCCGTTGAGGGACTGGTACAGGGCCTGACCGCCAAGGTCAGCCTGGAACCGGCGGCCGGCGGCGGGCTGGTCACCACCATCCCCGTGGAAGCGCTCCTGGAGGCAGACGGCCGCACGGCCCAGGTGTTCATCGTCGCCCGTCGAGAGGATGCAACGGTTGCCGAGCGCGTCGAGGTCCGGATCGGGCGCCTGGTGCGCGACCGCATCGAAGTCGTGGGTGGACTCAGCGGAGGCGAGCAGGTGGTGACGGAAGGCGCCAGCTGGCTGCGCGACGGGCAGCCGGTCCGCGTGCTCGGCAGCGGCTGAGGGCTCCACGATGAGCTTGTGGTCATTCGCCGTCGGACGTTGGCAGTTCACGCTGGTGCTGTTCACCTTGCTGGGTGCAACGGGGCTCACCGCGCTGAACGCCATCCCGAGGGCGGAGGATCCCTCCCTGACCTTTCCCGGATCGCTGATCGTCGTAGCCTACCCGGGCGCTGACCCTGTCGACATCGAGCGGCTGGTGGTGGAACCCATCGAGGATGCGCTGCAGGGGCTCGATAACATCGAGAAGATTGCCAGCACGTCGAGCGATGGCGTGGCCACCATCCAGGTGGAGTTCAATTTCGGGGTCGATCCGGACCGCAAGTACGACGAGGTGATCCGCGAGGTCAACCGCCTCCGTCCCGCCCTGCCGCCAGACCTGCTGGACCTGAAGATCCAGCAGTTCAAGCCGAGCCTGACCAACATGGTGCAGATGGCCCTGCTCAGCGACACCGCGGAATGGCGGGAACTGCGCGAGATCGCCGAGGACCTGCAGGACACCATCGAGGCCGTACCCGGCATCAGGATTGCCGAAGTCTGGGCCTTGCCCGAGCCAGAGGTGCGGGTGGCCGTGGACCTCGCCCGGCTGGCGAGCGCCCAGGTCTCGCTGGGACAACTGATCGATGCCATCCGCGGGCAGAGCACCGTCATCCCTGGAGGCGCAGTCGACCTCGGCGCACGGCGCTTCAACCTGAAGACCTCCGGAGGCTATGAGTCGCTGGAGCAGGTGCGCAAAACGGTGGTAGCCGCGCGCGATGGCCGTGTGGTGCGGGTGGGCGACCTGGCGACGGTGTCCTGGAGCACAGCCGAGGAGCGCTACCTCGGCCGCTTCAGCGGCAGCCGGGCCGTATTTGTCACGGCCAACATGAAGGACAAGGAAAACGTCTTCGTGGTCCGGGACGGGGTCTACGCCAAGCTGGACGCTTTCGAAAGGCTGCTGCCTGAGGGGGTTCGTCTCGAGCGCGGCTTCGACCAGTCGCGCAACGTGGAGCGTCGCCTGTCGCAGCTGCAATTCGATTTCGCGCTGGCCATCAGCCTGGTGGCCCTGACGCTGCTGCCGCTGGGCCTGCGGGCCGCCGGCATCGTGATGATGTCCATCCCGCTCTCGCTGGCCATGGGCATGGCCTTCCTGTATTTCACCGGCTTCACCCTCAACCAGCTCTCCATCGCCGGCTTCGTCGTTGCGCTGGGCCTCCTGGTCGACGACTCCATCGTGGTGGTGGAAAACATCTCACGGCACATTCGTGAGGGCACTCCGCGTCGGCAGGCTGCGGTGGCGGCGACCAGCCAGATCTGGCTGGCGGTGCTCGGCTGCACCGCCACCCTGATCCTGGCCTTCCTGCCGCTGCTGTTCCTGCCCGAGGAATCCGGTGAGTTCGTTCGCTCATTGCCGGCGGCGGTGATCTATACCGTGATCGCCTCCCTGTTCGTGTCGCTGACCATCATTCCCTTCCTCGCCAGTCGACTGTTGAGGGGCGAACCCAGGCCGCTGCCTCAACAACCCTGGCTCGCCCGCCTGGTGCTCTTTGGCAGGCGGCTGCTGGACGGATCGGACCGGATTTCAGACCGTACCCTCGACCGGGTGATGGCCACCATCCACGCCGTGTATGGCCCGGCCCTGCGCACCGCGCTCACCTGGCCGCGAACGACCTTCTGGAGTGCCATGGCCCTGTTCGGTGGAGCGGTCCTGCTGGCGCTCTACGGCATGAACGTCAGCCTGTTCCCGAATGCGGGGATCCCCCAGTTCCGGATCCGGATCGAGGCGCCGGAGGGCGCCAGCCTCGCCGAGACGGACCGTGCCCTGCGCTACGTGGAGGAAGAGCTGGCGCGTCGCCCGGAGATCAAGCACTGGTTCGCCAACCTGGGGCACGAGAACCCGCGGGTGTATTACAACGTCGTGCCGAGAAGCTATGCCGCCAACATCGCCGAAGTGCTGGTCGAACTCGAGCGCTACAAGGCCGGCCAGACCAGCCGGCTGCTCGATGAGCTGCGCGCTCATTTTGATGCGTATCCCGCAGCCAGGATCTCGGTGCGCGAATTCCAGAACGGCCCCCCCATCAATGCCCCGGTGGAAATCCGCCTGATCGGGCCCGACCTCGAGGTGCTGCGTGCCCTGGCCGCAGAGACCGAGGCCATGATCCTGGCCGTCGAGGGGGCCCGGGACGTGGAGAACCCCCTGCGCCTGCAGCGCACCGACCTCGACCTGCAGGTCGATACCGACAAGGCGGCGCTGTTCGGCATTCCGGCTATCGAAGTGGACCGAACAGTCAGGCTCGCGATCGCGGGCTTGCCCGCCGGGACTCTGCGGGAGACCGACGGCGACGAGTACCCGGTGACCCTGCGGCTGCCCTTCGAGGGCCGACCCACCATCGACCTGTTGGGCGAGATCGAGGTGTCCTCGCTGTCAGGACGGCAGGTGCCGCTCGAGCAAGTCACCAACCCAAGCTTCCGTACCGCACCCAACATCATTCGTCGCTACAACGGCGAGCGCTCCATCAGCATCACGGCCTGGCCTGCCAGCGGACACACCACGGACGAGGTGACGGGACGAGTGCTGGGCTCACTGGCCGCCTATGACTGGCCCCCGGGATACCGCTATGAGGCCGCTGGGGAACTCGAGGCGCGGGAGGAGGCCTTTGGTGGCATGGGCGTGGCCCTGCTGGTCGCGATGTTCGGCATCCTGGCAGTCCTGGTGCTGGAGTTCGGCAGCTTCCGCTCGACGCTGATCGTCTTCGGCGTGGTGCCACTGGGTATGGTGGGCGCGATCCTGGCGCTGTTCCTGTGCGGCTATACGCTGTCCTTCACGGCCCTGATCGGCCTGATCGCCCTGATCGGCATCGAGATCAAGAATTCCATCCTGCTGGTGGATTTCACCAACCAGCTACGCCTGGCCGGAACGCCCCTGGACGAGGCCATCGCCCGCGCCGGCGAGGTGCGGTTCCTGCCGATCCTGCTGACCTCGCTGACCGCGATCGGCGGACTGATGCCGCTGGCCCTGCAGGGCTCCGGGCTCTATTCGCCGCTGGCCGTGGCCATCATCGGCGGCCTGATCTCCTCGACCCTGCTGGCGAGGCTCGTGACGCCCGTCATGTACAAGCTTCGACCGCCACCGATAGGCTAGGATAGTTGCATCAAATTTCGGCTCATCGGAGACCAGAGATGTTCCGCACCGTTGCCCGCTTCCTGACCCTTCCCCTCCTGGCGATGCTGCTCGCCGCGGCGCCTGCCCAGGCCGACAAATACGACAAGACCATCCGCTTGTTCCAGGACGCGGGGGAGAGCGCGGATTTCTTCAAGCGCAGCTACGCCTATGCGGTATTTCCCACCATCGGCAAGGCTGGCATAGGCATCGGTGGCGCGCATGGCGAGGGACGCGTCTACGTCGGCGGCAAGCCGACCGGCAAGGCCAAGATGACCCAGCTGAGCATCGGCTGGCAGCTGGGCGCCCAGGGCTACAGCCTGATCGTGTTCCTGAAGGATCGGCGGGCCTTCGAGGATTTCACCTCGGGCAGCTTCGAGTTCGGGGCCCAGGCCAGCGCCGTGGCGATCACGGCGGGTGCCCAGGCCTCGGCTGGCACCAGCGGCGGCACGGCCAGCGCCGGGACCGACAAGCGCGACACCTCCACCGAGGGCGATTACTACAAGGGGATGGCGCCGTTCGTGATCATCAAGGGTGGACTGATGTACGAAGCCACCATCGGTGGCGCCAAGTTTTCCTATCGACCCTATCGGCGCTGAGCCGCAGGCCTACTCATAGCGCAGGGCCTCGATCGGATCGAGGCTGGCCGCCCGGCGTGCCGGCATCAGCCCGAACACCAGGCCAACGCCCGCCGCAAACCCGAAGGACAGCAGCACGCTGCCGGGCGTCACGAAAGTCTGCCAGCCGGCGAACTTCGCCAGCAGGCTAGACAGGCCGGACCCCAGCAGCACCCCGAGCAGGCCGCCCAGCGCGCAGAGCGTCACCGATTCCACCAGGAACTGCAGCATGATGGAGCTGCGGGTCGCGCCCAGGGCCTTGCGGATACCGATCTCGCGCGTTCTCTCGGTCACCGTCACCAGCATGATGTTCATGATGCCGATGCCGCCCACCACCAGGCTGACCCCAGCGATGCCGGCCAGCAGGAAGGAAAATACCTCGGTGGCCTCGGCGCGGGCATTGAAGAAGGTCTTGCGGTCGAAGATGGCGAAGTCGTTGTCCCTGCCGGGCAGGATCCCGTGCGCTCGGCGCAGTACGCGCTCGATGTCCACCATGGCCTGTTCGATGGTCGAGCCCGGCGCGACCTCGACGCTGATCGACTGCAGGGTGTCCTCGCCGGTCAGGCGGAAACGCGCCGTCTGCAGCGGCATCCAGAGGTCGTCGTCGGGATTGCTCATGCCCACGGCGCCCTTGGCCTCGAACACGCCGATGACCTCGAAGGGCACGGAGCGGATCGACAGCGTCTGGCCCACCAGCAGGTCGGGCTGCGTGTCCATCATGCCGGGCACCTCGGCGCCGACCACCACCACCCGCCGGCGGGCAGCGTCGTCCGCCGCGCTGAACATCCGCCCCGCCGCCAGGGTGAAGCCCTGGACTTCACCAAAGTTCGGCGTGGTCCCGGTGACGCTGACGTTCAGATTGCGGTTGCCCGACTTGACCTGCTCGCGGATGGACATCTCGGGCACGACCGCCACCAGGTGGGCGGCCTCCTCGGAGAGCTGCATGGCGTCGTCGATCGTCAGCGTGTTCTGCTGCCGCGATACGCCGCGCATGAACCACATGCCGGAGTTGATGGTCAGCAGGTTGGCGCCCAACGCCTCCAGCTGTTCATCGATGGCCCGCTGGGCTCCGGAACCCAGGGCCACCATGGTGATGACCGCGGCCACACCGATGATGACCCCGAGCATGGTGAGCACCGCGCGAAACAGGTTGGCCCGGATCGACTCCAGCGCCACCCGCATGATCTCGAACAGCGACATCAGCGCTGGTTCCTCTGCCCGATGCCCGGGACACCGCCGCCCATGCGGCGGTTTATGAACGACTGAAGCTGCTGCTGGACCTCAAGCAGGTGCGAACTGGGCAGCAGGAGGACCTGCTCCCCTTCCTCCAGGCCGTCGACGATCTCCGCCCGGTCGAGGTCGGTGATGCCCGTGGTCACCCGCACCGGCACCGTCGCGCCGTCACGCTCGACCACCACCCAGAAACTGGAGCCGAACTGATAGCCGCCCTGCGGCGGACCACCCTGCCCCATCCCCTGAAAGACCTTGCGCATCAGCGCGCGCTCGTCGGCCGACAGCTCCCCGCCGGAGCGACGCTTGTCCATCAGGGCCCGCACCTCGGCAGCACTGACACCTTCAGGCAGCTCGATGCTGCGCCCGCCCAGTACCAGGGTTTCCCGCGCCGGTGCAGCCGGCGCAGCCTCCCCTGATGCCAGCTGCTGGGCATCCAGCTGGGTCCTCAGGTCCGATTCCTCGATGCCGAGGATCCCGGCCGTGGAGGCCAGGTCTCGATCGGTGCGCAGGGCCGGCACCGGCAGGGTCAACACGTCGGACTTGCTGGCGACGGTGATGGTGACTTCAGCATTCATCCCCGGCTTCAAGAGACCCTGGCGGTTGTCGATGGATACCAGCACCCCGAACAAGGTGACGTTCTGCTCGACGACCGCCTGCGGCTCGACCTTGAGCACCTCCCCCTCGAAAGGCTGGTTGGGAAAGGCAGCCACGGTCACCTTGACCGGCAGCCCCGCGCTGATCTTGCCGATGTCGGTTTCGTCGACCAGCACCCGCACCTGGACCCGCGCGAGGTCTGCCATCTTGAGCAGCAGGGTGCCTCCGCCGACGTCCTGGGTAGGTGAGGAGATGACCTGGCCGGTTTCCACCTTCTTTTCGATGATGGTGCCGGCGATCGGGGCGCGGATCTCGGTGTCGTTGAGTGCGATCCGAGCGTTCTCCACGCTCACCTGGCCCGCGACCACCTGGGCCTGGGCGGAGGCAAGCTCGAGTGCCGCCTTTTCGTAATCGGGCTTGGACAGGATGCCCTGCTCAAGCAGCGTCTCCGCACGCTCCTGCTGCGCGGTGGCAATGGCCAGGCGCGCGCGGGCGGCCTTGAGATCGGCCTCGGACTGGTCCAGACGGTTACGCGCGGTGCGCGGATCGATCCTCACCAGCAGTGCCGCCTGGTCAACCCGGTCGCCGGTCTCGGCGCTGATGGCCAGGACTTCACCCGAAGCCTTGGACTTCAGTTCGACGGTGGTGACCGGCTCGATCGTGCCCGCCGCCTCGACGGCCACCGTGATGGAGCGCTTCTCCACGGCCACTTTCTCGTACAGCGGCGCGCTGGCCTCTTCCTCTCCGCTACAGGCCGCGAGGATCGTCAGCAGGGCCACCATGGGCA
>JAURMS010000139.1 GCA_030830595.1 Gammaproteobacteria bacterium
GCACTTGGGAAGGCGCAACAGGACCTTGGCGACTACGAGGGTGCCTTGGGCGCCTTCATGGCTGCCAATGAGCTCCACTATCGGCACCGCCCTTACGCGGAATCCACCCATCATGCGCTTTTGGGCGACATCCTCCGAACGGTGGACGCTGGTCTTCTCCAGCGCGTTGCCGCACCGGGCGCTGCCGGTCTGCGACCGGTGTTCATCCTGGGTATGCCACGCAGTGGCTCCACACTGTTGGAGCAGATGCTGCTGTCTCACGGCGAGGTGGCAAGCGGTGGTGAGCTTAAGTATCTCAAGGCAGTGATCCAGGCGCACCTGATACAAGACCGGCACACCATCTCCAGGGCCGCACCGAGCTGGAACCAGGGCCAATTCGCCGCGGCAGCCCTCGACTATCGGCAACGGTTGTCGCGCCATGCGGAGGGCAAGGCCCTGGTGATCGACAAGTTGCCGGGAAACTTTGCCTTTGCCGGACTGATTGCCAGCCTGTTTCCCGACGCCATCATCATTCACACGGTCAGGCAACCGTTGGCGGTCCTGTGGTCCGCCTACAGCACGCACTTCGGGGATGCCTTGCTCTACACCTATGACATGGCGGTGCTGGCCCGCTACGTCGCCCGGTATCGGGAGGTCATGCAACACTGGGAGCGGGTGCTGCCCGCGGGGCGGATTATTCCGGTGGTCTATGAGCAGCTGGTGTTGGAGCCGGAGCGTGTTTTGCGCCTGGTGGTTGCGCAGATGGACCTGGACTGGCGCCCTTCGATGCTGGACTTCCACCAGAGTGGCCGCTCGGTTCGTACCGCAAGTGTCGCCCAGGTCCGGCAGCCCCTGCACGGAGCTGCCGTCGACCTGTGGCGACATTACCAGGACTTCCTGCTACCCCATACGAGGGCCGCGGGGCTGGCCTAGAAGTTGACCTCCAGGGTCACGCCACTGGTCCGCGGTGGCGCGTAGAAAGTGGTCGCACCAAGGATGCCAAGGTCCAGCGAGTAGGCCTTGTAGGTCTCGTCGAAGACGTTCTTGCTCCAGGCAGAGACGGCCCAGTTGCCGCTCTTCCAGGTCAGCTTGACGTTCGAGACGTTGTAAGCCTTCTGCAAGGTGCCCGGCCCGTTGGTGACCTCAAGAAACTGGTCATCGTAGTAGGCGCCATCGAACACGAACACCAGTTCACTGCCGCCCACCGGTTGTGCATAGCGCAGCAGGTAATTGGCTGAGAGGTTCGGGGCATTCGGCAACTCGGCGTTCCTGATCGGAGCGCTGCCTGCGTTGACTTCGTCGACTTCGGAATTCTCGAAAGTCAGTCCGAGCCCGATATCCCACCGGTCGGCGGGCTTCAGGAACAGCTCGACTTCGCCACCGACTGCCTTGACGTCGGAGTTGCCCACCTGCGGGTTGGGCGACACGGAGTCCGGCGGAATGGCGACGAAATTCTGGTAGTTCTTGTAGTCGTAGTAATAGACGGTGGCATTCAGCCTCACCGACTCGCTGAGGTCCGACTTGACGCCGATCTCGTAGGAGTTGAGCACCTCTTCCTTGTGGGTGAAGCGTTCCGGTGACACTGCGGAGGCAAGCGTCCAGTTTCCGCCCTTTATTCCGCGATTCCAGGCAATGAATCCCTGGGTCGAGTCATTGAACTGCTTTTTGAGCGACAACCTTGCTGCGAAGTCGTCATAGTTGATGGCGTCATCGTTGAACACGTTGAGGATGGTGCTGGCGCCCGCCAGGGCGTTGTTTGCAGTGGCGGCATAGACAATGGGTGTCGGGTTCTGGTCAGACGAGAAATAGGCCGTCCAGTCCACGTCCTTGGCGTCATCGGACCAGCGCAGCCCGGCGGTCAACGTCAGGGAATCGCTCAGGTTGTAGTCGACCTGGCCGAATAGCGACATGTTCTTCACGGTGAGGTCCGTGATTCGGTCGGACCGGCCGTCGAACGGGTTGCCATCGCCAACCACCGGGGCGTCGATGATGCCAGCCGCCTGCAGGTCAAACGACAGCCCAATGACCGGCGCTCCGGCGGTAAAGGCCTGGCCATCGAACTGGAAGTCCATGTAGTACGCGCCGACCTGCCAGTTCAACTGTTCTGATGATCCAGACAGGCGCAACTCCTGGGTGAATTGCTTGATCTTGGCCGCCTGCCCGAACACTACGATTGGCGCCGGGAAGGCGTCACCGTCTTCAAGGTAGGTCTTGTCGACATCCATATAGTTGGTGATGGAGGTGAATTCCCGGCCGTTCTCCAGTTGCTTATCGAAACGCGCCGTCAGCGACATCACGTCACGATCGAGGAAACCGCGAGTGTCGTTCTGGTGCAGGTGGACGTCGCCAGAGACAACGCCTGGGAGGGTGATGGCACGGCCAGACTCATCGACTGGACAGAAGCTGCTGGCGTCAAATTCGCAGTTCTCGAAGACGTAGCCACCCGTGGGTACATCGTTGTCCTTGTTGAACTTGGCGATGAAGTTGCCCTGCAGGCTATCGGAGAAATCAACCTGCAGGGTCGCCCTGACGCCATAACCATCTGTGCCTCCGATGGCTCGCTTGTCCACCGGAGGGATGCTCCGGTCGGGCTTGATGTAGCCGTCCGCCGTTTCATGCCTGAAGGCCAGCCGACCGCGAACGTTGTCGGACAGGGCGCCGCCAACCGCCCCTTCCACGCTGACTCGGCTATAGGAGCCTGCATTGATGCGCAGGTAGCCATTCAGCTCATCCTCATTGGCGCCATGGCTGATGTAATGAATGAGCCCGCCCGTTGCATTCCTGCCAAAGAGGGTTCCCTGTGGGCCGCGCAGGACCTCCACGCGCTCCATGTCGAACAACTGGCCGCTCACCGCATTGATGCTGGCGATGTAGGCATCGTCCTGGTAGACCGCAACCGGGGCCTCCAGGTTGTCCACAAAGTTGTTTTGTGACACGCCGCGAAGGTTGAAGATGGTCAGCTGCGGCGACCAGGTGTTCAGCTGCAGCCCAGGCACCTGTTGGGTGATGTCGGTCATGTCGCTGAGGCCGAGTTCAGCGATTTCCTCACCACCAATGGCCGAGACCGAGATGGCCACCGCCTGGATGGATTCTTCGCGCTTGGTCGCGGTGACGATGATTTCGTCGAGCAATTGGGCGCTGGCAGCGGACGGGCCGGCGCCGAGGGCAATTGCAACGGCGAGGCTGATGGCGTTGTGGCGTGTTCCCATGGCTTCCGGACTCCTGGTGTAAGTGCTTGAGTGCGCTAAACGCGCACGATTCCAGGCAATAGTATGGGCAACTTTCGGTCAATGTGGCCTTGGCATATGTGGACAATCTGTCTTCGGGTCACTCGTCCAGACGCGACTGGTAGTGCCTGGCACCCTCGCCCTTGGCCGAGCGCTTTCCGCGATGTTCCCAATCCCCGCCCATGGCGGTGGATATCACTTCCTCCGACTCGCTGGGCTGGGCCCCGACGTCCGACCGGATGGGCAGTGGCCCCTCCACGATCCGGTTGGCCAGCTTCCCCAGGCCC
>JAURMS010000140.1 GCA_030830595.1 Gammaproteobacteria bacterium
ATCGACAGCACCAGCGTGTTGACGATGCCGAACAGCGAGATGACCACGCTCATCGCCAGCAGCACGTAGAGCAGGTACAGGATGGAGTCGACCCGGCTGCTGATCTCGTCGCGGTACTCAGCGTTGGTGCGCACCTCGGCCACCGGGAACGGCGCGAGCGACTTCGCCACGGCGTCCTTGACGGTTCCCGGGTCGGCGCCCGGGTCGATGGTGGCCAGCACGAACAGGGGGTCGCGCGCCTGGATGACACGGGCGATGCCCGCACCCGAGGTGATGAATCCGCTGTTGAAGAGGATCTGGTCGCGGTAGAGGCCGGTGACGCGGAACGTGGCCGTGCGGCGCGTGGACGACGCCGCGGTGAACGAGTCGCCCATTGCCAGGCCGGCGTCCCGGGCGAACTCCTCCTCCACCACGGCGGTGCCGGGACCCAGCGATGCCAATGCCTGCTGCGTGCCGTCCACCCACTCCAGGGAGAGGGCCCGCGACGCCTCATCGGGCTCCATTCCGTACGCGGTGGCCCGCTGCGCGCCGTTCACGCGCACGGCGTCGGCCAGCACCGCCACCACGTCGTTCACGCCGTCGGTGCCGCGCACCGCCGGCACGCTGCCGGCCGGGATGGGCTGGAAGCTGCGACCCGAGATGATGAGGTCGCCGCGCAGGCTGCGGTCGATGGCGCCGATGACCGACTCCTTGAGCCCCTGCGCGAACACCGCGACGAAGGCCACCAGGCCGATGCCGATCATCAGCGCGGCCGCTGTGGACGCCGTGCGCGACGGATTGCGCGTGGCGTTCTGCCGGGCCAGGCTGCCCGATGCGCCGGGCAGGCGCTCGAGCGGCCAGCCGATGACGCGTGCCAGGAACGGCACCGCGTAGCGGCTGAGGCCCGCGATCGCCAGGAACACCAGCAGCGCCCCGAGTGCCATGGTGAGCAGGCGCTGCGTGGCCGCGGCGTCTGACGACAGCGCGAGAACGATGATGACGATGCCCACGACGGCGAGCAGCCCCGCGAAGGCCGGAGCGAACCGCGAGATGCGCGACCGGGGTATCTCGGCGCCCTCGCGCAGGGCCGCCACCGGCGGCACGCGGCTGGCGCGGAGCGCGGGGATCAACGCCGCCACCACGCTGACGATCACGCCCACCAGGAGCGCCGTGATGGCGATGCCGATCGAGAACTGCGTGGATGCCACGGGTATGCCGCCGGGCAACAGCGCGTTGAACACCCACACGAGCAGGGCGGCGAACCCGTAGCCACCCGCGATGCCCACCAGGCCCGCGACCAGTCCGATGACGAAGGCCTCGCCCACCACCGACGCCATCACCTGGCGCCGGCTGGCGCCGATGGTGCGAAGCAGCCCCAGCTCGCGCAGCCGCTGGGCCACGGTGATGGAGAACGTGTTGAAGATGATGAAGGCGCCCACGAACAGCGCGATGACACCGAAGGCCAGCAGGGCCGGACGCAGGAAGGTGTTGATGGCGTCATTCACCTGCGCGGCCTGCTCGGCGGCGTCCTGTTCGCCGGTGCGCACCTCGACGGTCCTGGGCAGCGCCGCGGTGAGCGTGCGCGCGAGCGCATCGGGGCTGACCCCGGGAGATGCCTGCACGGCGATGGTGTTGGCACGCCCTTCGAGGTCGAACCAGCGCTGCACGTCGCCGATGGGCGCGATGACGATGGTGGCGCCGCCGATGGACGACACGTTGGCGAACGTGACCGTTCCCGTGAGGGTCACCGGCTTCACGCCCGACCGCGTGGCGATGCCCAGGCGGTCGCCGATGGCGAGCCCCTTCGACGTCGCGAGGGCCTCGTTCACCGCGACCTCGCCCGGGCGCTCCGGGTACCGCCCCGACGAGATGTCCGTCGACCGGAATGGATCGGGCGACAGCGAGAACACGAAAGACGGCGCACCGGTCGACTGCACGTACTCGCCATTCACCACGGGCGATCCGAGCGCCGCGACCTCGGGGGCCGCCTTCTGCACGCCCTCCACGCGCTCGACGCGCTTCACGAACGACTCGGGCAGCGTGGGGATCGCCCCGAACTGCCCCTCGAAGTCGGTGGTCGGGGTGATGCGCACGTCCACGCCCGAGTTCGCCGCCGTGAAGATCTCGTCGAACGCCCGCGTGATCTGGCTGGTGAGCACGAGGGTGCCCGTGACCATCGCCACGCCCAGCAGAATGGCGATGGCGGTGAGCGACGCGCGCAGCTTGCGCTGGCGCAGCCCGGCGAGGATGAGCCGGATCACGTGCGGTCGAGGCCCCGCACGGCGTCGAACACCTCGTCGGCGTCCATGCCCTCGCGGTCGAGCACCACATGGCCGTCCGAGAGCAGCACCACGCGGTCGGCGATGCTGGCGGCCGCCGGGTCGTGCGTCACCATCACCACGGTGCGCCCGCTGTCGTCGACCGCACGGCGCAGGAGCTGGAGGATCTCGTGGCCGCTGGCCGAGTCGAGGTTGCCCGTTGGCTCGTCGGCGAAGATGACCGTGGGGTTCGACACCAGGGCGCGCGCGATGGCCACTCGCTGCTGCTGGCCACCCGAGAGCTCAGACGGCCGGTGGCCCGCACGGTCGGCAAGGCCCACGTCGGCCAGCAGGGCCTCCACGCGGTCGTCGCCTTCGTGCGTGCCCGCGATGCGCAGGGGCAACGCCACGTTCTCGCGGGCCGACAGCATGGGAAGCAGGTTGAACGACTGGAAGATGAACCCGATGGACTCGCGGCGCAGCACCGTGAGGTCGCGGTCGGACAGCCCGGCCAGCGCGGTGCCGTCGACCACCACCGAGCCGGACGTCGGGCGGTCGAGCCCGGCCAGGCAGTGCAGAAGCGTGGACTTGCCGGACCCGGAGGGACCCATCACCGCGGTGAACTGGCCACGGGGGAACTCGATGGTCACGTCGGCCAGCGCGTCGATGGCCGCCTCGCCCTCGCCGTATCTCCGGCCAAGGCCCTCTGCGCTCACCGCCGGACCCTGCGCGCCATTCGTGGTCATCTGCTCCTCCATTTCGACTGCGCACGCTAGCGCGTGACCCCCGTACCCATTTGGGCGATCTCCATTGCCGATACAGCCCACATGGCGCTACCGTGCGGTTCAGGCGATGGAGAAACTTCCTCCCCACATCGAGATGTGTCCGGCGGTGCCCACCCGCAGCGATCCGCGCGGCTCGGCACTGGCCATGCGCGGGGTCGAGCGCGTGCTCGGCGGAAAGCCGATCCTCAAGGGCATAGACCTCGACGTGCCGGCGGGAACCGTGCTGGCATTGCTGGGCCCCTCGGGCTGCGGCAAGACCACCCTGCTGCGGTGCATCGCGGGGCTCGACCGGCCGGACGCCGGGCTGATCGCCGTGGACGACTTCACGGTGTCGGGGCCCGAGTGCTTCATCCAGCCCGAGAAGCGGCGCATCGGCATGGTGTTCCAGGAGCCCGCCCTGTTCCCCAACCGCACCGTGGGCGGCAACGTGGGCTACGGCCTGCCGCGCGCCGAGCGCGACGGCCCGCGCGTGGAGCGCGCGCTGGCGCTGGTGGGCCTCACGGGCGCGGCCGATCGCATGCCCTCGACCCTGTCGGGGGGCCAGCAGCAGCGTGTGTCGCTTGCCCGCGCGCTGGCGGCCGAGCCCTCGCTGATACTGCTGGATGAGCCCTTCTCGGCCCTCGACGCCCCGCTGCGCGCGGAGCTGCGCGGCGAGGTGCGCAGGCTGCTGGCCGCGGCGGGCGCCACCGCCGTGTTCGTCACACACGACCAGGAAGAGGCCTTCCTCATCGGCGACCGCGTGGCGCTGATGCTGGATGGGAAGATCGCACAGGTGGGCACGCCCGCCGACCTCTACGAGCGCCCCGCCAGCCGGGCGGTGGCCACGTTCGTGGGCGACGCCAACCTGCTGCCTGCCCAGGCCGAGGGCGACGTGGCCCTGACGCCGGTGGGCAGGGTGCCCCTGGCGCGCCCCGCGCATGGTCGCGTGGAGGTCGTCATACGCCCCGAGTGCGTGGCGGCGTGCAAGGGCGACGACGCCATCGTGGAGCGCATCGAGTACTACGGCCACGACGCCGTCATCGTCACCAGCAGCCAGGGATGCCCGGTGCGGTGCCGCGTGATGGGGCGCCCGCCCTTCGACACGGGCGATCGCATCGGGCTGGAGTACGTGGGCGAGCCCAGCGTCGCGTTCACGCCCTAGGGTTTTATCCAACACCCATGACCTATACAGTCGCCGCCGTTATTCGTTGCGACTCGACAGGGAGTACCCGTTGACCATCCGCCCGCGCGCCCTCGCCGGCACCGCCATCGCCGCCCTCGCATCCGTGCTGGTGCTGTCCGCATGCGGAAGCTCATCCGAGCCCGCCGCCTCGACCTCGGCGGGTGGCGATGCCGGGGCGCTCACCGTGTACTCGGGCCGCGAGGAGGAGTACATGGAGCCGGTCTTCGACGCCTTCGAGAAGGAGACGGGCACCACGCTCGACGTCCGCTACGGCGATTCGGCCGACCTGGCACTGCTGGTGGGGGAGGAGGGCGACAAGACCCCCGCCGACGTCTTCATATCGCAGAGCCCGATCTCGCAGTCGTACCTCGACCAGAAGCAGCTGCTCTCGCAGCTGCCGCAGGCTGTGCTCGACCGCGTGCCGGCGAACCTGCGCGCGGCCGACGGTGACTGGATCGGCATCGCCGGACGCCAGAGGGTGCTCATGTACAACACCGACCTGGTGAAGCCCGCCGACCTGCCGAAGTCGGTGCTCGACCTCACCGACCCGAAGTACAAGGGCAAGGTGGCGGTGGCGCCGTCGAACGCGTCGTTCCAGGACTTCGTGGCCGCGCTCAACCAGATCGAGGGCAAGGACGCCACCAACGCGTGGCTTGCGGGCATGGCGGAGAACGGCGCCAAGTCGTACGCCAAGAACAGCGCCATCGCCGAGGCCGTGGCCCGCGGTGAGGTCCCCATGGGCCTGGTGAACCACTACTACGTGCTGGAGATCAAGGAGGACGACCCGAAGGCGCCCGTGGCGGCCTACCGCTTCCCCGGCACCGACGCGGGCAGCCTCTTCCTGGTGGCCACGGCATCGGTGCCCGCCGCATCGCCCGACAAGGCGAAGGCGGACGCGCTCGTGGGCTTCCTGGTGTCGGATGCCGGGCAGGAGCTGATGATCGCCGGTGAGGGCGAGTACCCCACCGCCACGGGGGTGGCTGCCCCCAAGGGCGCCCCCTCGCTGTCGAAGGGCGACTACCCGGCGTACGACCTCACCGGCCTCACCGACCTGAAGGCGATAGCCGAGCAGATCAGGGAGAGCGGTCTCGCGCAGTGACCGCGTGAACTGGCGCGCGCTGGGGGCCACCGCGCTGGCGGTGGCCCTCACCGTGCCGTTCGCCCTGCCCTTCGCGTACCTGCTGGTGCGCAACGGACAGGACCTCGGGGGCCTGTGGAGTGCGCTGTCCGACGACCGCCTGGTCGGCCCTCTCCTGCGCAGCCTGGCGCTGGGCATCTCGGTTGCGCTGGCCGCCGCGGTACTGGGTACAAGCGCCGCGTGGCTGGTGGCGCGCACGCAGCTTCGCGGGCGGCGCATCTGGGCGCTGCTGCTGTGCCTGCCGCTGGTGATCCCGTCGTTCGTGGGGGCGGTGGCGCTCATCGCCGCGTTCGCGCCGGGCGGCCTGGTGGAGGACCTCCTGGGCATCGGGTGGCTGCCCGAGGTCAGTGGGTTCAAGGGCGCGTTCATCGTGCTGACGCTGCTCACCTACCCCTACGTGTTCCTGCCGGTGATGGCGCGCCTGCGTGGCCTGCCGCCGTCGCTCGAGGAATCGGCGCGCATGCTCGGCCGCAGGCCCATCGAGGTGTTCCTCACGGTGGTCGTACCCCAGGCCCGGGCCGCGATCGCGGCGGGCGCACTGCTGGTGTTCCTCTATGTGATCAGCGACTTCGGCGCCGTGCAGCTGCTGCGCTACGACACCCTGACGCGGGCGATCTACGCCGACCGCCTGCTCGACCCCATCACCTCGATCGCGCTCAGCCTGGTGCTGGGGCTGCTGGCCGTGGCGGTGGTGGCCATGGAGCGCCGCTCGTCGCGCGTGGGCCTGCGCGACCAGGCACGCATGGGCACGCCGCTCATGGTGCCGCTGCGCAGCGGGCGCATCCCCGCCTACCTGTTCCTGGTGCTGCTCATCGGCTTCTCGCTGGTGGCCCCCATCGCCGTGCTGGTCTTCTGGGCCATCCGCGGACTGGCCAACGGGTCGTCCGATGCCACCTCGGTCGTGGCCGACCCGGGCATGATCATCGAGCCCCTGCTCAGCACCGCCGGGGTGAGCGTGCTCACGGCGGTGGTGGCCCTGCTGGTCATCCTCCCCATCGCCTTCCGCAGCGTGCGGCGCCCCGGTCGCCTCGGCGAGGTTCTGGCCGGCACCGTGGTGGGCGGCTTCGCGCTGCCGGGGCTGATCACGGCGCTTGCGTTCGTGTTCTTCACGCTGTCCGCCCCGGGCCCGCTTGGCGCGCTGTACCAGACCCTCCCCCTGCTGGTTCTGGCCTACGTGGTGCACCACGGTGCGCTGGCACTGGGCGCGGCGCAGTCGGCCGTGGCCGGGGTGCCGGCGCGCCTCGACGACGCCGCGCGCATCATGGGCAAGGGCCGCCTGAGGCGCTTCACCGGCGTGGAGCTGCCGCTGATGCTGCCGGGCCTGGCCGCCGGAGCCGGACTGGTGCTGCTGTCCACGGCAAAGGAGCTGCCGGCCACGCTGCTGCTCGCGCCACCCGGGTTCTCGACGCTCGCCACGAAGGTATGGCAGGCGGCCGAATTGGCCGCGTATGAGGAGGCCGCCATCTACGCCCTGGTGCTGGTGGCGATCTCGGCGATCCTCACGTGGTTCCTGGTGGTGCGCCCGGCGCTGAGGTCGTGGGCCGTCACCCCGGTGGCAGGCACCTCGTCCACAGGGGTGGATTCGCCCATCACCAGCGGGTATCCGGAGGTCACAGCGCCCTAGGCGCGCGACTCACGTATCAGGCGAAGTAGGTGTCCTCGGCCGTCCACGGGGGGGCGCACGTCACGATCATGCGCATGTCGCCGGACCCGGTGTTGGTGATCTGGTGCCACGAGCCCACGGGGATGAGGATGGCGTCACCGACGGTGACCGCCCGCTCCTCGCCGTCGATCTCCATGAGCGCCTCGCCCTCCACGAGGTAGTACATCTCCTCCGACACCTTGTGGTGGTGGCGGTCGGTCCGGCCACCCGGGGGCAGCGCGGCCTCGGCCATGCTGTGGTTGGCGACCGGTGCCACCGAGAGGTCGAGCAGCGAGCGGATGGTGCTGCCGTCGGTGGTGGTGAAGGGCTGTGCCTCGGAGTAGGCGCGTATCTCCATCAGTGAAATGACCTCGCGAGCTTCTTGCGGTACTCGGGCACCAGCGGGTGGCTGTCGCCGAGTTCGCGGAATTGACCGATCAGCATCTTGCGCAGGTCGTCCTTCAGCGAGCGGTCGGTGGCCACGGTCGCGGCGTCGACCAGGCTCGCGAACGCCTGCTGCCAGTCCTCGCGATCGAGCGCCGCAAGGCCCGCCTGGACGTCGGGCACATCGCTGCCGGCCAGCCGCACCCGGGCCAGCAGGCCGGCGGCCACAGGGTCGTGCTGGGCGGGCGCGAGCACCTCGGTGGCCTCGGGCATCTCACCCCGCTCGATCAGCGCATGTGCCAGCGCGATGCGCGCATCGGTGCGACCGGCGTCGCGGAAGATGGCCTCGCGCAGGCTGTCCTCGTCGCCCTGCTCCACCAGCAGGTCGACCTTGCTGGGCACCAGCGCGTTGAGGAAGGCCTCCATCTGGTCGGGGCCCACGAGCCCCACGAACTCCTCGACGATCTCCCCGTTGCGGAACGCCTTGACCGCCGGGATGCTCAGCACCTGGAACATCTGCGCGAGCCCGGGGTTGGCGTCGATGTCCACCTTGGCCAGCACCACATCCCCCGCGCGGCGCGCCACGGCGTCCTCGATGAGCGGCCCGAGCTGCCGGCACGGCCCGCACCACTCGGCCCAGAAGTCCACCACCACGGCAACCTCGTGCGACCGCTCGATGACATCGGCCTGGAAGCTGCTCTCGGAAACGTCCATGACCCAAAGATAGTGCGGCGCGGCGGGTCGTTCCGGCGGGCGGGCACGTCGCGAAACGGTATGGCCATTTGCGGCGCCCGCAAATGGCGATCCCCGGCTCCGGTTACCCGCCCACCGGAACGACCCGCCGCGCCTCTAGGATCCGCCCATGGCTGAGAACGAATACGTGTACACGATGGTCAAGGTCCGGATGTCCTACCCGCCGGACCGGGTGGTGCTCGACGACATCACGCTGGCATTCCTGCCCGGCGCGAAGATCGGCGTGCTGGGACTGAACGGCGCGGGCAAGAGCACCCTGCTGAAGATCATGGCCGGGGAGATCACCCCCAGCAACGGCGACGCCGCGCCCGGGAAGGGCGTGAAGGTGGGCTACCTCCCCCAGGAGCCCCAGCTCGACGAGACCAAGGACGTGCGGGCCAACGTGGAGGAGGGCGTGCAGGACCGGCGCGACCTGCTCAACCGCTTCAACGAGATGAGCGGGAAGCTCGGCGAGCCGATGGAGCCCGACGAGATGGAGGCGCTGCTCGAGGAGTACCAGCGCGTGCAGGACGCCATCGAGCGCACGAACTCGTGGGATCTCGACCGCGAGGTCGAGGTGGCCATGGACGCCCTCAGGGTGCCGCCGGGCGACGCCGAGGTGTCGAAGCTCTCAGGCGGCGAGCGCCGCCGCGTGGCCCTGTGCCGCCTCCTGCTGTCGGCGCCGGACATGCTGCTGCTGGACGAGCCCACCAACCACCTCGACGCCGAGTCGGTAGCCTGGCTGGAAAAATTTCTCGAGCAATACCCGGGCACGGTCATCTGCGTCACCCACGACCGCTACTTCCTCGACAACGTCGCCGGCTGGATCCTGGAGCTCGATCGCGGCCACGGCATCCCCTGGGAAGGCAACTACTCTTCCTGGCTCGAGCAAAAGGAGCGCCGCCTCGCGCAGGAGGAGAAGCAGCAGGAAGCGCTGCAGAAGACCCTGGCCAAGGAACTCGAATGGGTGCGGGCCAATCCCAAGGCACGCCAGGCCAAGAGCAAGGCCCGCCTGAGGCAATACGAGGAGCTGGCCTCCACCGAACATCAGGAAAGGAACGAGACCAACGAGATCTACATCCCACCAGGGCCCAGACTCGGCGAACTGGTTATCGAGGTGGAGGGCCTGCGCAAGGGCTTCGGCGAGCGCCTGCTGGTGGATAGCCTCTCGCTCAGCCTGCCGCGCGGCGGCATTGTGGGCATTATCGGCCCCAACGGCGCGGGCAAGACCACCCTGTTTCGCATGCTGATGGGCGTGGAAACACCGGACGACGGCCAGATCCGCATCGGCCCCACCGTCCAGCTCGCCGCTGTGGACCAGTCGCGCGACTCGCTGGTAGACAACCACACCGTGTGGCAGGAGGTGTCGGGGGGGCTCGACATCATCAAGGTGGGCAACTACGAAACGGCTTCACGCTCCTACGTCGGCCGCTTCAACTTCCGCGGCGCCCAGCAGCAGGCGCGCATCGGCGACCTATCAGGCGGCGAGCGCAACCGGGTCCACCTGGCCAAGCTGCTGCGCAGCGGGGGCAACGTGCTGCTGCTCGACGAGCCTACCAACGATCTCGACGTGGAAACGCTCAGGGCGCTGGAGGAAGCGCTGCTGGCCTTCCCCGGATGCGCCGTGGTCATCTCCCACGACCGCTGGTTCCTGGACCGTATCGCCACCCACATCCTGGCCTTCGAGGGCAACAGCGAGGTGGTCTGGTTTGAGGGCAACTACCAGGAATACGTGGCCGACCTGCGCCGGCGCAAGGGCGAGGACGCGGACCAGCCCCATCGCCTGCGCTATAAACCGCTGCACGCCTGAGGATCGGAAACGCGCTAGACTGTGGCCTCTAGTCAGGGAAGCTCTTGCATGGCTGTCATCATCGATTCCAGCGGCAGGCTGCAACAGGATCCGCCGTCGGGCCTGGCCCTCAATTGTCCTCACTGCGCGGTGATGGCCCAGCTGACGCCGGTTTCAATCCCGGACTTCAACCAGCTGCAGCGCTACAAGCCCGCTCAGGTTGGCATTGTCTACCGCTGCGAGTCCTGCAATGCACCCGTTTTTCTCCGCTACGCCGTCAGGGTCTACGGCGGCAGCCGCGTTGAGCTGAGCCCAAGCTTCGTTGAGCTGGAACGTCCGCGAGAAAAATTCAGCTTTACCCACCTCCCTGAAGATGTCGAGCTGATGTTCCGAGAGGCGCTGGCCTGCTTCTCCACTGGCTGCCTGGTTGCCTTCGCGGCCATGTGCCGGCGCTCGGCCCAAGCGGTGTTTGCTGACCTGGGCGAGGACGTCAAATTGAGCCTCTACGACCAGGTCGCGGCCGTACGACGCATGGCCGAGATCGACGACCTCACCTTCAACCTGGTGCGCCAGGTGATCTTCGGCTCCGACCAGGAGCCGCGCAGCAGCCTGCCCGTCCTGGACGACTATCAGGCGGGGGTGCTGCTGGAGATCATGAAGGACCTGCTGTACCAGGCCTATGTTCGACGCGGGCGCCTGCAGCAGGCGCTGATGGTCAGGCGTCAGTACCGCGAGGAGCCCGACGCGAGCAAGGTCACGCCCTTCGAGCGCGCGCGCCCCTGACGCGCGTCAACTCACCCAGGCGCGGGCGTTCCTGAACATGCGCATCCAGCCGCTGTAGCGGCCCGCCGAGGCCGGATACCAGGAATTTTGCAGCGTCAGGCGTACGCGTTCCGGATGCGGCATGGTGATCGTGACCCTGCCATCCGTGCTGCACAGCCCGGCCACACCGCCAGGAGAGCCGTTCGGGTTGGCCGGATAGCTCTTGGCCGGGAGACCTGCCCCATCGACATAGCGCAGCGCGACCCAGGGAACTGCCGTCGAGTGATCCCGTCCGGCACCGAAATCCGCCCGACCTTCGCCATGGGAAATAGCGATCGGCATGCGCGAGCCCTGCATGCCGTGGAAGAACAAGGACGGGGTCTCCAGCACCTCGACCATGCCGAGGCGCGCCTCGAACTGCTCGGAACGGTTGCGGCGGAAACGGGGCCAGTGAGCCGTACCCGGGATGATCTCGGTGAGCGCCGCCAGCATCTGGCAGCCGTTGCACACGCCCAGGGTGAAGCGGTCGGTGCGCTGGAACCAGTCGCTGAACAGATCCCGGGTTCGCTGATGAAAAAGGATCGAGCGGGCCCAGCCCTCGCCGGCGCCGAGCACGTCGCCGTAACTGAAGCCGCCACAGGCAACCATGCCCTGGAAGCCTGCCAGGTCGGTGGCGCCACTGAGTAGATCGGTCATGTGGACGTCTACGGCAGTGAAGCCAGCCGCATCGAAGGCGGCCGCCATCTCCATCTGGCTGTTGACGCCCTGCTCGCGCAGGATGGCTACCCTCGGCCGAGCACCGGTCACCAGCGTCGGGGCCGGTAACTGTTGTTGCGGGTCGAAGGTCAGCTGCCAGTCGAGGCGCGAGCGCCCAGGCTGCCGCCGGCTCGCGCGCTCCTCGTCGGCACAGGCGGGTTCGTCGCGCAGGCGCTGCAGGCGCCAGCTGGTTTCGGACCAGGCATCGCGCAGCGCCTCGAGCGAGGCGTCAATGGACAATTCGCCATCGATACGGACCTCCACTTGGCGGTCCGCGATTGGGCTACCAATAGGTCGACTCAAATCGCCGAGTCCGTGGGCCACCAATGTGGCCAGCACGGCATCCAGCCGGTGCGCGGGCACCTGCAGCAGCGCACCCAACTCCTCGCTGAACAGCGCGGCCGCCGGATTGCCGGTAGAGCCGAGGTCGAGCCTCAGGCCGCAGTCGCCCGCGAAGGCCATCTCCAGCGCGGCAACCATCAATCCCCCGTCAGAACGATCGTGATAAGCCAACAGATCACCACGGTCGGCCAGTTCACGGACCGCACCAAACAAGCCCACCAGCAAGCGGGGATCGTCGAGGTCCGGCACCCGCCCGCCGAGACACCCATGCACCTGCGCCAGCGCCGAGCCGCCCAGGCGGTCCTGTCCCTGCCCGAGGTCGACCAGGACGAGGACGGTCTCGCCGGCCTCCGCGGACAGCGCGGGCGTCAGGCTCTTGCGTACGTCGGCGACCGGCGCGAAGGCCGTCACCACCAGCGATACCGGGGAGACCACGCTGCACGCCTCGCCCTCCTCTTGCCAGCGCGCCCGCATGGAAAGTGAGTCCTTACCGACCGGGATGGCAATGCCCAGTGCCGGGCAAAGCTCCTCGCCCACCGCACGCACGGTGTCGAACAGAGCGGCGTCTTCGCCGGGCTCACCGCAGGCGGCCATCCAGTTGGCCGAGAGCCGGACCTCCTGCAGGCGGCGTACGTCGGCTGCCAGAAGATTGGTGATGGCCTCAGCCACCGCCATGCGGCCCGAAGCCGGCGCATCCAGCAGGGCCAGTGGGGTACGCTCGCCGAGGGCCATGGCCTCGCCGGCATCGCCCCGAAAGCCAGACAGGGTGACCGCTACATCGGCGACGGGTACCTGCCAGCGTCCGACCATCTGGTCGCGGCTGCTGAGGCCACCGACCGTCCGGTCACCGATGGTGATCAGGAAGCTCTTATCACCCACCGAGGGCAGACGCAGCACCCGCTCCAGCGCGTCCGCAATAGCTATGCCGGCGCCATCAAAGCCGTCGCCCGTGCGGGCGAGCCTCTCAACCGTCCGCAGCATCCGCGGGGGCTTGCCGAGCAGCAGGTCAATCGACAGGTCGACCGGCGCCTGGTGGGTCAACGGATCTTCGACCCGCAGGATGCCATCGCCCGTGGTGCTGCCGATCACCGCATACGGGCAGCGCTCACGACGGCAGAGCGCCTCGAAGACCGGCAGGCTGGCCGGCGCTATCGCCAGCACGTAGCGCTCCTGCGCCTCGTTGCACCAGATTTCGAGCGGGGTCATCCCGGGCTCATCGTTCGGGATGGCCCTAAGGTCGATCAGTCCGCCGCGGTCGCTGTGGGCAACGGCTTCCGGCACCGCATTGGACAAGCCCCCCGCGCCCACGTCGTGGATCAGCAGGATGGGATTGTCCGGCCCCAGTGAGGCGCAACCATCGATGACTTCCTGGGCACGCCGCTGGACCTCCGGGTTGCCGCGCTGAACCGAAGCAAAGTCGAGTTCCAGCGAACTCGCCCCGCTGCCCAGCGAGGACGCCGCGCCCCCGCCCAAACCGATCAGCATCGCCGGCCCGCCCAACACCACCAGCAGCGCGCCCTCGGGCACCTCGGACTTCTCGACGTGCTGCCGGCGGAGGTTGCCGAGCCCACCGGCGATCATGATCGGTTTGTGATAGCCGCGCCGCGTGCCCGGTGCATCCCAGGGTGTGGCCATCTCCAGGGTGCGAAAATAACCGGCGAGGCCCGGGCGTCCGAACTCGTTGTTGAAGGCCGCCGCACCGATCGGCCCTTCCAGCATGATCTCCAGCGCCGAGGCCATGTGGCCGGGTCGGGAGGGCGGCAACTCCCAGGGCTGGGGGGCGCCCGGCAGGTGCAGGTTCGAGACCGAGAAGCCCACCAGCCCCGCCTTCGGCCGGCCTCCCCGACCGGTCGCACCCTCATCACGGATCTCGCCTCCGGCGCCGGTTGCCGCACCCGGGAAGGGCGAAATGGCAGTGGGATGGTTGTGGGTCTCCACCTTGGTCAGGATGTCGATGGGCTCTTCCGTGTAGGCGTATTCGTGGGTGACCGGATCGGGCGCCCAGCGTGCCCCGACCGGACCGGCGAGGACGGCTGCGTTGTCCTTGTAGGCAGATAGCACGCCCTCCGGACTGCAGGCGTGAGTGTGACGAATCATGGCAAACAGGCTGCGACCCTGGGGCTCGCCGTCGATGATCCAGTCGGCGTTGAAGATCTTGTGTCGGCAGTGCTCGCTGTTGGCCTGGGC